>CANQAW010000131.1 GCA_947589525.1 Candidatus Gastranaerophilales bacterium | reverse complement strand
CTTCAAGCAGGTATTTGAATTTTGCCGCGGATTTTTTATCAGGTTTTTTAAAATCGCTATCCTCAACGGGATTATACGGAATTAAATTTATATTGCATTTTAAATCTGCAAGATAGTCAATTAATTCCATGGCGCATTCTTTGGTGTCATTTATACCGCCCAGTAAAATATATTCAATTGTAATTCTGTCTTTTGTTCTATTTCCGTAATCAATCAAAGCTTTTTTTAATACATCAATATTATATTTTTTTTCAATGGGCATAATTTTTTCACGAATTTGGTGATTGGGCGCATGTAGCGAAATAGCAAGCGTAGGAATTATGTCGGAATTTGACAGCTCAATAATTTTTGAAGCAAGCCCGCAGGTTGATAACGTAATTCGGCGAACGGAAATTTGCAGGTTCTTATTAATCATCTTCAGCGCAATTTTCACATTTTCAAAGTTATCTAAAGGCTCTCCCTGACCCATTAAAACAATATTCGTTATTTTAAGATTTACGTCTTGTTGAATTAATAAAATTTGAGAAACAATTTCATAAGCTTCGAGATTTCTTTTAAATCCGTTTTTTCCCGTTGCACAGAATTTACATCCCATTTTACAACCAATCTGGCTTGAAACGCATAAAGATAAATTTGGTCTGTTATCAAAGCGCATTAACACGGCCTCGGCACAATGAGTGTCGGAATATTCTATTAAATATTTAATTGTACCGTCTGAGGATATTTGTCTGGTTTTTATTTTGCAGTCTAAAATTTGACAATTTTCTTTTAAATATTGCCTGAATTCTTTTTTTACATCAGTCATATCATCAAAATTACGGGCATTTTTAGCCCAAATCCAAGAAAAAATCTGTTCTGCTCTGAATTTTTTTTCACCTCGTGAAACAACCCAATCGCACAACTGTTCATACGAAAACTTAGATAAAATTTCTTTTTGCATATAAAAATATTACTATAAAAATATTGATAAAAAATTAATTTGATTTATCTTCATTTTTCTTGATTAGTTTGGATATAATATTCAAAACAATCAAACCGCCCGTCAGACAAAGAGCAATTATGATAAATTTGCTTTTAGTGCTGACAAAAATAATGGATAATAAAGAGCAAATCGCACTAAAGCCCGCAAGAAGCAATACAAGCTTATCTTGAGAATAACCCGCATGTAATAATTTATGATGAATATGCTCACTGTCTGCCACAAAAGGACTGGTGCCTTTCATAATTCTTCGTATTGAAGAATAAGCAATATCAAGCAACGGAAGCGCAAGAATTAAAATCGGAAGATACATTTCAATACCGGAAGCAGGTTTTACAATGCCTGTTATAGATAATGTCGCAAGCAAAAATCCTGCATAAAGTGCGCCCGAATCGCCCATAAAAATTTTTGCGGGATTATAGTTAAAAGTTAAAAAAGCGCACATTGCACCAAGCAAAATAAAAGCAATCAGAGCATTTATCTGCATGGTAGGTTCTAAAACTAAAGATATAAGACCGATTGATACCGCCGAAATTGATACAACAGAACCCGCAAGTCCGTCAATGCCGTCAATAAAATTAATTGCATTTGTTATTCCGACTATCCAAAGCAAAGTTACGGGATACGAAAAACAGCCCAAATCAAAAGACGTATTTGACCAAGGAAGATAAAAAGACTCAATCCTTATCCCCAATAACATTACAATTGTTGCAATTGCTATTTGAATAAACAGTTTAAATTTGGCATTTAAACAATAAACATCGTCAATTAAACCCATTAAAAACATCAAAGACCCGCCGACTATAATCGCCGATAATCCTTGACCCTTAGGATAATAACTTAACAAAACAAGAAACAAAAAAGTAAGCATAACGGATAGCCAAATCGCAACTCCTCCAAGGCGTGAAATTTGACCGTGGTGAATTTTTCTTTCGTTTGGAACATCCACAAGATTATTTTTTCTTGAAAAATATATTACCAAAGGAACTATAAAAATCCCGAGCAAATAAGCAATAATTGTACCCAAAACGTGAGCTTGTGACAGTTTTATCATTTTTTATCCTCTAATATTTTTGTATAGCGGAAATTTATCGCAAAGCAATTTGCTTCTTTTTCTTAAATTTTCCACAGTGTCTTTTTCTAAGATAGCATCTGAAATTATTTTTGCAATTTCTTTCATCTCGGGGGTTTTCATGCCTCGTGTCGTAGTTGCGGGAGTTCCTATTCTGACGCCTGAAGTAACAAAAGGAGATTGAGGATCGTTTGGAACCGTATTTTTGTTTGCGGTAATACCTACTTCCTCTAAAAGATTAGCAACATCTTTTCCCGTTTTGTTCAATCTTCTTAAATCGATTGTCATAACGTGGTTTTCAGATTTTCCACCGACAATATCAATTCCGTTTTTAATAAGCTCATCAGCTAAACATGCAGAGTTTTCAACAACTTGGCGGGCGTATTGCTTGTATTCTTCACTTTGAACTTCTTTAAGAGCAACTGCTTTTCCTGCAATTATATGTTCCAAAGGGCCTCCCTGAACACCCGGGAAAACAGCTTTATCAATCCCTTGAGCATGTTCTTGCTTGCACATTATAATTCCGCCACGAGGACCTCTTAGGGTTTTATGAGTTGTGGTTGTAACAAAATCAGCCCAACGAACGGGGCTTGGATGCAGCCCTGTTGCAACAAGACCTGCAATGTGTGCGATATCAACCATTAGATATGCGCCGACTTTTTTTGCAATTTCGCTGAACTTTTCAAAATCAATTATTCTTGAATAGTTGCTTGCGCCTGCTATTATCATTTTAGGTTTATATTCAAGCGCTTTTTTTTCAACATCTGCGTAGTCAATAACGCCATCTTCATCTACTCCGTACGAAACAACTTTGTAGTTAATCCCCGAAAAATTAACGGGAGAACCATGAGTTAAATGTCCGCCGTTTGATAAATCCATGCCCATAATTGTATCCCCTGTTTTAAGGGCGTACATAAAGACCGCCATATTTGCCTGCGCTCCTGAGTGCGGTTGAACATTTGCATGGTCGCATTTGAATATTTCACAGCATCTTTTAGCGGCTAACTCTTCAATTTTATCGATAAATTCGCACCCATTATAATATCTTTTATAGGGTTTTCCTTCAGCGTATTTATTTGTTAAAATACTTCCGCAGCAAGCCATAACGGCGGGAGAAGTAAAATTTTCGGAAGCTATTAATTCAATTGTATTTTGTTGTCTTTTTAGTTCTTCTTCAATGAAATAAGCTATTTGAGGGTCTGTATTTCTTATTGTTTCAAGTTCCATTTTAAGTCCTTTGCGAAAATAATTACATTTTCTATTTTACATTAAAAAATGTTTTTATTGTAAAATATTAATAAACAAATATTTACGCATAAAAAATTGGAAAGATTAACAACAATGAAAAACAAAAAACTAAGAAATATAGCAATAATTGCCCACGTTGACCATGGTAAAACAACGCTTGTTGATTGTATATTAGATCAAACAGGCGTATTTAAAGAACATCAGGAAATGGGCTCTTGCGTACTTGACAGCAACGACATTGAAAAAGAAAGAGGAATAACAATCCTATCTAAAAACGTGGCGGTTGAATACAAAGGAGTTAAAATTAATGTTGTGGATACCCCCGGTCACGCTGATTTCGGAGGAGAAGTAGAGCGTGTTTTAGGTATGGTGGATGGCGCTTTGTTGATAGTTGATGCCCAAGAAGGCCCTATGCCGCAGACAAGATTTGTTTTATCAAAAGCCCTTGAGCTTGGAATAAAAATAATAGTTGTAATAAATAAAATAGATAAACAAGGTGCTGACCCCGATAAAACGCTTGATAAAGTGTTTGATTTATTTACTGAATTAACTGACAGGGAAGATTTAATTGATTTTCCCGTAATTTACGCAAGTTCACTTAACAGATACGCAAAAGTTAATCCGGAAGATGAAAATAAAAACATTCTGCCGTTATTAGATTGCATTTTGGAAAACATAGAAGGCCCTGAAGCTGATATCGACCTGCCTTTGCAATTACAGATTACTACGCTTGATTATAACGAATACGTGGGAAGAATTGCAATTGGAAGAATTAAAAACGGTTCAATTAAATCTCAAGAAATGGTTACTCTTTTAAAAGCAGACGGAAGCGCTCAAAAAGGCAAGGTTGTTAAATTATTCGGTTTTAAAGACCTTGGCAGAGTAGAAATTCAAGAAGCTTTTGCAGGCGATATTGTTGGTGTTGCAGGTTTTTCAGATATTCATATCGGTGAAACAATTTCCTGTTTAACAAATCCTGTTGCGCTGCCTTTAATTAAAATAGATGAACCGACGCTATCTATGAATTTTTCCGTTAATGATTCGCCTTTTGCGGGAACTGAAGGAAAATTTGTAACTTCAAGACAATTAAGAAAAAGATTATATTTAGAACTTGAAAAAAATGTATCTCTAAGAGTTGAAGATACGGAGTCAACGGATGTCTTTAAAGTCTCAGGCAGAGGAGAGCTTCATTTAAGCATTTTAATCGAAACAATGAGAAGGGAAGGATATGAGTTTCAAGTTTCAAAACCCGAAGTTATATACAAAGAAGAAGACGGAATTAAACTTGAACCTTATGAAAATCTGATAGTGGATGTTCCTGAAGAATTTGTGGGCGGAGTTATTGAAAAATTATCTTCAAGAAAAGCTCAAATGCTTAATATGCAGGCGGGTCCCAAAAGAACAAATATTGATTTTATAATCCCCGCAAGAGGTCTGATTGGCTTTAGGTCTGATTTTATAAGAATGACAAAAGGCGAGGGGATAATGTATCATACTTTTGCGCATTATGATGAATACGCAGGCGACATTCCCCGTCAAAGAACAGGTTCACTGATTGCTCATGAAGAAGGTGAAGCCGTTGCTTACGCACTTGGTCAATTTGAAGACAGAGGGGTATTTTTCATAACTCCTAAAACAAAAGTCTACAGAGGAATGATTGTAGGAGAATGCAACCGTCCGCAGGATATCCCCGTTAATGTCTGCAAAACAAAGAAAATGACAAATATGCGCTCAGCAACCGCAGATGTTATGGTAACACTTCAAGCGCCAAAGATAATAGGACTTGAAGATGCTCTTGAATATATTCAAGACAATGAACTTGTTGAAGTAACTCCCGAAAATATCAGAATGAGAAAAGCTGATTTGGTTAAATTAAGATAATCTAGTCTATATACCATTCGGATAATTCTCTATTTGACAATTTCCATCTTATAAGTTCGGGTTTAATGTTTGGATTGCCATAATTGCAATATTT
>CANQAW010000130.1 GCA_947589525.1 Candidatus Gastranaerophilales bacterium | reverse complement strand
TTAATGACTTTTTCAAGCGATTTAAAAAATTTATTAAAATCACCGTCTGCAATATATTCTGCCAAAGAAAGATTTAAGTATTCTTTTTGAAATTCGCAGTCAAGGAAATGTTTTTCACTAAGTTCATTATAAGCAACAGTATTTTCCTTTAGTTTATCAATATTAATTTTGTTTTTCATTTTTATCCTTTATTTAACTTATTTATTTCTTGAAATCAAATCATCTAAATATTTTTTTGCTTTTTTAATATCAGAGCTTTGAGTTTTTTTATCGCCTGCGCATAGTAAAATTATGATAATTTCGTCAATTTCCGAAAAATATATTCTATAACCGCTTCCAAATGTGAAACGTAATTCCGATATATCTTGGTCTATTTTCTTGAAATCGCCATAATGACCTTCTTCAAGTCGTTCAAGTCTTTTTTCAATTCGTGCTTGATTTATCTTGTCAAGTTTATAAAACCATTGGTCAAAAAGGCATTTTCCGTTTGATTGCTTATAGACAATAATTTCTTTCACAAAAATATTGTAGTCTAAAAACAACACTTTTGTCAAGAGATAAGCAAAGAAATTTGCCCTGCACCCGCCCTAAAATTGTTAGACCCTGTTTTTAAGCAAAATATTCAACAATTTTTTCAGCTATCAATGTAGCTGAATTTTGGTTTTGCCCTGTGATAATATTTCTTGAAACTTCAACGTGCTCAGCCCAAGGTTTTTGCGAAACATATTGCGCACCTTGTTTTTTAAGTTCATCTTCAAGCAAAAACGGAACTAAAGAATTTAATTTAACTATTTTTTCTTCCGCATTGGTAAAAGAAGTTATGTTTCTGTTTTTAACAATGAAATCCCCGCTATCCCCTTTAACATTTAATAAAGCGCACACTCCGTGACAGATTGCCGAAATTAACTTACCTTCATTAAAAAAATAAGATACAATTTCTTTTATTTTTTTATTATCGTAAATGTCATCTAAAGGCCCATGCCCTCCGGGGAAATAAATTCCGTCAAAATTTTTATAATCAATATCATATAAATTTTTTGTATTTCTCAAAATTTTAATACATTTATCCCACTCAACAGGATTGGAGCAAGATATCGACCCCTCATCCACCGGCGTCAACCCGCCTTTTAAGCTTGCAATTGACATTTCGATGTTTGATTTTTCAAAGATTAAATAAGGAATTGCAAATTCTTCCAAAAAAACTCCCGTATTTTTAATTTCACCGCAATCGGAAGAATTTGTTGTAATAATTAAAAGTTTTTTCATTTTCATTTCCTTTTTTATATAATTTAAAATATGGTTTATAATTTTTAAATTAGTCTGATATTTAGTTTTATAGTCGAATTTATGAAAAAGAGAACAAAAATTAAAATTTTAAAATATATAATCGGTCTTATTATCCTGATTATCGGATATTTTTACTACGGAATTGATTATGTCCCCGAGGATTTATACCAAATCCAAACAATGCAAAAAGGACAAAAAGAAGCCTATTATGTTGAGCAGTGGTGCAAAGAGAATTTTGGAAAAAGAGAATTTGTTCTTTTGGATAAAACAAGGGTTGATTGTTTAACAAAAGATTATGCTCTTGAGTTTGATTTTGCTCATAAATGGGCTGAAAGCGTAGGACAGGCGCTTTATTATTCCAAAATGACAAATAAAAACCCTGCGGTTGTTCTGATTTTAGAAAATCCTGATGATTTTAAATATATTAAAAGAGTTCAAAAAGCGCAAAGCGATATAAAAATATTTTTAATAAAAGCATATTAAAAAATTGTTAACTTTTGTAAATATATAAACAACTTAAGCAATTTCGCATGAAAAAAATACTTTTATATAATGTATAGAGTTTATAGTTTATAGAGTTTTTAAAATGGCAATTAACGATTTACAATTTAACCCGCAATTAAATCCAAATTATTCATATCACAAACCTCAATTCGGTTCTTTAACAGCACCGAAAGCTCAAACGGTTAAACAAGCTCAACCGATTGAAGCTCAAAAAATTTCAAGAGGATTTACAACACAAGAACTTGAACAAGCTGATAAATTAGCTCAAAGTTTTGCTCCTGTCGAAGAAGAAGGCTTCTTTGAAGGTTTAATTAAAGATATTAAAGATTTATTTCACAGTGCAAAAACAATGTTCGCTGAACCGACCGAAGAAGAAACGGCTCAAGCGTTTCAAGCAGTTGACTCATACAGCGCATTAAGACCCGAACAATACTACAGAAATGTAGACAGCAACAAAGAATTAGTTCCTGTCTACGATGAAGATATTTATCAATTGGTTGCATAAAATAAAACTCTTGATAAATCAAGAGTTAAAAAGTGCGTGTTTATATATGTTTGAATTTTAGCTGAAAGTTTTAAACGAAGTTTCAATATTATTGCTTATAACTTTTGAAACGCTGTCTATTTCCGTTTGAATAGCATTTCTTTCCGTTTCAAGTCTGTCAAGCTCCATTTCCAATGATTTATCAAGCTTTTGAATTTTTGCCATTGTAGCATCATATTCCGATTGAGCTTCTTTATCATCGGCAACATCGTACACATCGGAAATTGCACCGCCTCCAAGATTTTCAATCGAGCTTGTTTCAAAAGAAACGTTGCCGTCGTCGTCCTTATTTAAAGTTGCAAAGAAATATGTACCGCTTTCAAGTGCATTTCTAAAACTGTCCGTATTTTGCAAGTCTTCGCCGACTATCATAAAATTCTTTTCCGATAATGAACTGTCGTCGGCAATCATTTTATCCATTTCTTCCTGATTGGTTACAACAATTTTTTGACCCGAAGAAGAAACAAGATAATATTTTTCTTGAGAAGATTTTAAACCTTCCTGCTGTTTGTTCATAAAATTCAAATAATTTTTATACGTCAAATCAACCGTTTGAGTACCTTCACCGTTTCTGTATGTGAAAGTATATTTGCGGTTTGAAGTTCTGTCCTGATATAAATTTGCCGCATCGGTCATTTTATTCGCAAGTTGAAGACGCTCAAAAGAAATTTGTTGAGCTTGGTATTCCACATTGCTTTGTCTGGCAGTAAGCTGAAGAAATCTTGCTTGACTTGCGGAAAGTCCCATTTGTCCATTCTCCTTGCACTTTATTGTCTAACAGTATAAAATACGGCTATTTTCAATAAAACTTTAGGATTTTACGGGACTTTTTACTATTTTTGTTACATTTTTTAATATTTAGCCGATAACGGGCGCAGTGAAAGTTCTTGCGCTTAATTCTTTATCGAACATTAAAAGAGCGTATTTATCTCCTTCAATAAGTTTTAAAGTTGTTAAAACATTGCAAGCGCTTTCTTCTTCTTCAACCTGTTCGTTTATATACCAATTTAAGAAGTTTTGAGAGGCTCTGTCTTTAACTTCAACTGCCACGTCAAACAGTTCGTTAATTTTTGAAGTAACAAATTGTTCATGGGATAAAACTTGTTCAAAAACTTCGATAGGATTTCTTCCGTTCAATTTAGGAAGGTCAATTGCGCTATATTCAACGCATCCGCCTCTTTGATAAACATAGTTAATTAAACCCATCGCATGAGCTCTTTCTTCTTGAACTTGTACATCAAACCAGTTAACAAAACCTTCAAGATTTAGTTCTTTAAAAACATCTCTCATAATCAAATAAAGGTATTCGCTGTATAATTCAGCATTGATTTGTTTTGAAAAAGCTTGTTGCAATTTTTCGTTCATCATTTTTATCTCCTTTTATACTTTTTATTAAAATTATATTACAAAATTAAAGCAAGTATCATTAAAATTATTGAACCCAATTGTATGCCTGTTGAAGCGTATTTTTGGATTTTATTTGCTTCGTATAATTTTGCCGTTTTTTGCGCCTGTGCTGCCGCTTGAAGTCTTTGTATGCGTAAAAATTCATCATCTGAAGAAAAGTCTCTTTGGAAAATTTTTCTCTCTAAACGATTTAATCTTAAACCCACGGGGTCTTGAGAATATGTTTTTGAAAAAAGAATTGTTTCCAAGCCTGCAAGCTGAATATAAACATCCGAATTTTCATATTTATTCTGCGAACCCATATATTGTTCAACGTCAGGCGTTGTTGAGTATCTTTTTTCAATGTATTGATTAGGATTGCGAGCTATTTCGTCTTTTCTTATATATGCTTTTAATCTTTCGGTTCTTGATGCTAAGTCCCCCTCTTGAGTTGAACCGAAGATTTTTTGTTCTAATCTTTCCAGCCTTTTATAAATATTTTCTTTTTCATAAGTGCCTTTAAATAACTGATACTCTAAAGTGTCAATTTGAGGATAGTTTATTCCTGCAATTTCCGTTTTATCAAGCTCCCAAGCTTGTTTTTTGCTGTCTTGTATGCTTTCAAAGCCGAGCGCTTCATTTATCTTTTTAATTCTGTCGTCAATTGACAGATTTGCATTTGTTTGCCCGAAAACATTATTTTCAATTCTGGAAAGCCTCTTTGAGGCGTCATCTTTTGTATAGTTAAATCCCCAAATCGAATTTTCAAATCTTTGAATTTGCTCAGTTACGTCGGAATTTGCGCCGTATGCAATGCTTACACACAAAAGAAGCATTAAAATCATTATTTTTATTTTCTTTAAAGGCATTTTCATATCAGCTATTATATCAGCGTTTTTTTGTTTTTTTGTTGGAATTAAGTAGTATTGTTTCTTATACTTTCGCAGTATTTAGTTTATCCCTGACTGCATTTGTTAAATTAACAAGAGCGGATTTATATTGTTCGCATTTTTCCTTCGTTTTCGCTTCAAAACGTAAAGTGAAAACAGGCTCCGTATTTGATTGGCGAATTAGCGCAAAACCGTCTTTAAAAATTATTCTGAGCCCGTCTATTGTAATTATCTCTTTAATTTTAGAGTTAAATAATTCATCCGTTATATTTTCGGAGATTACCTCAAGCACTTCTTTTTTCAGCTCGTTGGGACAAGGTATTCTTTCTTCCTGCGACAAATAAACATGATTAAAAGGTTCAAGAAGATTACTCAAGACAAATTTGTCATTTTTAATTTTATTCTTTGCAATAATTTCAATTAATCTGCAGCCGGCGTAAATTGCATCATCATACCCGTAGTATCTGTCTTTAAAGAATGTATGACCCGACATTTCGCCTGCCAAAAGTGCGCCTTCTTCTCTCATTTTTGATTTTATATAGCCGTGTCCCGTTTTTGTCATAACGGCTTTTGCGCCCATTTTCTCAATCGTATCGTATAAAACTTGCGAACATTTAACTTCTGACACTATAACGGGAATTTCTCCATGGATTTTTAAGGATTCTATTAAATCCTGC
>CANQAW010000129.1 GCA_947589525.1 Candidatus Gastranaerophilales bacterium | reverse complement strand
CAAAATTGTCCGAAATTGAGGATAAAATAATGTCTTGCGGTAATCTTCATCAATTGCTGAAAAGGATTAAACTTTTAAAATCCAAACAGAAAAAACTTGCGGTTGATATTCTAAAAAATAAAAGAAGAACGGCTCTAAAAAACCTTTTGGCGGATGCTCAAAAAAGAAGAAGACTTTTAATCCATTCAAAATCTTTGGTTTCCAAAAAAACAAAACTTCAAAATTCGCTGTTGGAAAAAGAAGATTTTAAACCTTTGTTGTCTGCTTTTCCGTGCTGGTGCACCACAACTTATGCGGTTTCTTCAAGCTTGCCCTTAAAGCCCGCAATGTTTGACGTTGTTATTATAGACGAAGCTTCTCAATGCGATATAGCTTCCTGCATACCTTTGCTATTCAGAGCCAAAAAGGCAATTATTGTCGGAGACGATAAACAGCTTCCGCACCTTTCTTTTTTGGAAAAAGCAAAAGAACAAAGCTTTTTATCCCAGTATAACATTGATGAAAAATATCAATTAACTTGGCGCTTCAGGGATAATTCAATGTTTGATCTTGCGAATTATTATTGTTCCTCTCCCGTTTTACTGGACGAGCATTTTCGCTCACCCGAACCAATTATAGGATTTTCAAACAGAGAATTTTACGGAAATAAAATTAAAATAATGAGCCCTTGTATTAATAATAAGGATATAATTGAGCTTAAAATCGTACGTGACGGAAAAGTTGATTATGACGCTACCCGAAATGTTGCCGAGTGCGAAGAAATAGTAAAAACCGTTCAAGAAATTGTGTACAACGACAAAAACAGCGATACTCCGATTTCGATAGGCATCATTTCTCCTTTTAGAGCACAGGTTGATTTAATTCAAAAAGCTATTTTAAAAGTTTTCGACAATCAAACTATTTTAAAACATAAAATTAATGTCGGTACGGCCCACACTTTTCAAGGCGACGAGAGAGATGTTATGCTTTTATCATGGACATTTGCGCCTAATTCGCATCCGCAAAGTTTAATCTTTGCTCAAAAACCCAATTTATTTAACGTTGCAATTACCCGTGCAAGACATAAACTTATTAATTTTATATCACGGGATATAAAAGAGCTTCCCGAAGGAATTTTAAGAAATTATCTCGAATATGTTACGCAGGTTAACTCAACTCCCGTGGAAAACGAATTTAAAAATGACTTTGAAAAAGAAGTTTTTGAAGAAATTGTAAAAGAATTTCCGTCATTAAATGCGCAAGGTAAAATAAGAGCAGGCGTCATTATGGGTTCTGTCAGCGCCGATATTGTAATTGATAAACTTGTAATTGAAATTGACGGGGTTGTTGATAATCGTCAATCAAAATATAATGATGTTAAAAAACAAGCTATAATTGAAAGATGCGGATATAACGTTATCAGAATTACCAAAAGAGAATGGAATATTTCACCTTCTTCAAATCTTGACCGAATAAGACAGACTCTAAGTGCGGACAAATAATTATTTTTTTATGTTAATATTTTCTTATGATGAATACCATGCTCGATAAACATTGTCTGTCACTTGAATTTGATAAAGTTTTGGCAAATCTTTCAAAATTTGCGCAAACTTCTCTCGGAAAAAAGAAATGTTTTCAAACAGAGCTTAATCATAATATTCAAAAAATTGAATATGAGCTTAATTTGGTTCAGGAAGCCAGAAACATCATTGATGACACATCAAAAAGTGTGCCAATAAGTGATATTTTGGATATCGGGCAAGTTTTAAAACATCCATGCTTATCTTCGCAGGAAATTTTTGAATTAGCGCAAAGTTTAAAAACTGCCCGTGAAACAAAAAATTTTATTCAAAAGTATAATGATACTTATAAACTGTATGAAATCTGCCTTAATTTATATGTTAATAAAGATTTGGAAGATTATATTTTTGAAATATTTGATAGTGAGTTAAACCTTAAAGACTGCGCTTCGGAAAAATTAAAAAGTTTGCGCAAATCATATAAAGATAACAAAGAAAATTTAAAAAATGCCGTAAATAAACTTTTATCAGACACTGCTTTTACAACATACCTGCAGGACAGCGTTGTTTCAACCAGAGATTTCAGACCTGTTTTTCAAGTTAAGGCAAGCTGTAAGAATAAAGTTTCGGGAATTGTCCATGATATATCTTCAACAAACTTAACTTATTTTATTGAGCCTGCCGTTTTAATACCTTTATCAAATAAACTTAAACAAATTGAAATTGAAATAAACGCCGAAATTGAACGTATTTTGTTTGAATTGTCGGCTCAATTTAAAAATATAGAAGAATTTCTTCTGCAAAATCAAAATGTAATGACAAATCTTGATTTTATATTTGCCAAAGCAAAATATGCAATTCATTTAAAAGCTCAACGTCCGGATTTAACCTGTGAAAAAATAATTGATATTCAGCAAATGGCGCACCCTTTGTTGCTTGATATAAAACAAGATGTTGTCAGAAATGATTTTGTGCTTGGAAAAAATTATAATTGCGTTTTGATTACAGGCTCAAATACGGGAGGCAAAACAGTTGCCCTCAAGACTGTCGGATTGATGGTTTTAATGGCAAAAGCCGGTATGTTTGTCAGTGCAATCGGCGCTAAAATTCATCCGTACAAAAACATCTTTTGCGATATTGCAACCGAGCAAAATCTTGAACAAGGTATATCTACCTATAGCGCTCATATAAAAAATATTTCTCAAATTTTGGAAATCATTGATGATGACACACTTGTTTTATTTGATGAACTCGGCTCGGGAACCGATCCTGTTGAAAGTCAGGCAATATCTCGTGCAATTTTGGAATACGTTGCCAAAAAAAATACTTACGGAATAATCACCACACATCTCGGTCAGCTTAAGACGCTTAAATATCAAAATCCTTATTTTGAAAATGCTACCGTTTCTTTTGATGTGGAAACCATGAAGCCTAAATATAATTTAATAACAGGCGCTTCGGGAACTTCAAATGCCATAGATATCTCGCTTCAATTAGGTATGAATTGCGATATTATTAATCGTTCAAAAGAAATTTTAAAAGAAGATAATTCGAATTCTTCAGAATTGTTTTTGCAAATTGAAAAAACAAATCAAGTTCTGTCCGAAAAGAAAGATGAACTTTCAAAAAATTTATCTGATGCCGAAAAGATAAAAAACGAACTGGAACAAAAGCTTGACGATTTAAAGAAAAACAAGAAAAAATCTCTTGACGGTTTTAAAAAGAAATTCCAAAATACTCTTGATGATGCAAGAGATGAAATAAAAGAAATTGTAGAAGAAATCAGAAAACAAAAATCTCTTAAAGTTGCAATGCGCTCTTATGACAGATTAAACAAAATTGAAAATGCAATAAGGGAACAATTTAGCATTCATGATGACGAGTTGAGTGAAAAATATAAATCCTTGGATATAAATTCTTTAAAAATCGGACAAAACGTGCTTGTTAAAAAATTAAACCAAGTTGTAATTTTAGATACTCTGCCCGACAAAAAAGGTAATGTAATCGTTAGAATAGGAAATATAAAATCAAAGGTAAAAGTATCCGAGCTTGCTTATACCGATAAAAAAGTCGCACAGCATCTTAAAA
The DNA here is from genome assembly GCA_947589525.1 of Candidatus Gastranaerophilales bacterium. Taxonomy (GTDB): domain Bacteria; phylum Cyanobacteriota; class Vampirovibrionia; order Gastranaerophilales; family Gastranaerophilaceae; genus RUG14156. The sequence continues at coordinate 1,735 of CANQAW010000129.1, read as the reverse complement.
AAGTTAACGTCAGCTTTGATAATGATTATAATTTGCTATCCACCCTTGATTTAAGAGGGATGAGAGTACTTGAAGCTATCGACTATCTTGATAATAAACTCGATAAAGCTTCTTTAAAAGGCTTAAATCAAGTTACGGTTATTCACGGGCTGGGAAGCGGTGCTTTAAAGTCTGCCGTTAGTGATTATCTTAAAACTTCTCCTTATGTTTCAAAGTTCAGATATTGCGAAAATTCAAAGAGAAATGAAGGCGCTGTTATTGTAGATTTATATTAGTATTTAGAACTTTTGGTTTATTGTCTGTTTTTGTGTAATTTGTTAGTATTAATAAAAGGGAGTTTTTTATGTGGCAGATTATTTTAGGTATAGGAATTGCGTTTTTATTGTTGGAAATTTTTATGCCGTCTTCTTTTTTTATAAACTGTGCGCTTGCATGTTTGGTTTGTGCATTGCTGAGCTTGATTACAACTAATATTACTTATCTTATAGTTTCTTTTGTTGTTTTATCGTTTGTATTTTTAGTTATTTCAAAAACATTTTTTAAAAATTTTGCTTTAAAAAACAACTCTATTGATAACGAAACAGGTATTAAGTCAAAATATATCGGCAAAACCGCAACGGTTACAGAGCAAATAAACTCTCAAAAAGGAGCTGTTTCAATATATGATGAACGCTGGCAGGCAAGAAGCAATGACACAATTGAAGCAGGCTCGCAAGTTATAATCAAGAGTATAGATGGTCTTATTTTTAATGTTGAAAAATTAGAAAATTAGTATACAAAAGGAGGAGTTAAATGACGATTTTTTTAATTTTATTGCTTGTATTGGCAATTGTATTTGTTGTTAAGGGTGTTATTATTGTTCAGCAGGCAGAAGTTGTTATAGTTGAAAATTTAGGTAAATATTCAAGAACTCTTGAATCCGGTCTTAATTTTATATTCCCGATTATTGAAGCGCCGAGAGGAGTTGCTTGGAAAGTTACTCAAAAAGGAATTGATGGCAGAACGTATTCTTATATCAGAGAAAAAACTAAAATCGACCTTAGAGAATCGGTTTATGATTTTCCCCGTCAAACCGTTATTACAAAAGATAATGTTTCAATTTCAATTAACGCTCTTTTATATTTTCAGATAGTTGACCCTAAATCGGCAGTATATGAAATTCAAAATTTGCCGGAAGCTATTGAAAAATTAACTCAAACAACACTAAGAAATTTGGTCGGTCAATTGGATTTGGATGAAACTTTGGTTTCAAGAGACAAAATAAATGTTGAACTTCGTTCGATTTTAGATGAAGCAACAAATAAATGGGGTGTTAAGGTTAACAGGGTTGAGCTTCAAGATATTATTCCGCCCGTAGATATTCAAACGGCAATGGAAAAACAAATGAAAGCTGAACGTGACCGCCGTGCCGCAATACTTGAAGCTGAAGGCTTGAAAAAATCGGCTATTTTACAAGCCGAAGGTGAAAAAGAATCTCAAATTAACAAAGCCGAAGGTATTAAACAAGCAGAAATTTTAAGAGCCGAGGGTTCGGCAAAGGCTCGTTTGATTGAAGCTGATGCCGAAAAAGAAGCAATAAGAAGAATAACCGAAGCTTTTGATAATAAAGGTCAGCCCGATAAATACCTAATTGCCATGAAATATCTTGAATCTCTTCAAGATATTAACAAAGGACAAAATAACAAAGTTATTTATATGCCCTATGAAGCAACGGGAATTTTATCCTCAATTGACG
>CANQAW010000128.1 GCA_947589525.1 Candidatus Gastranaerophilales bacterium | reverse complement strand
TAGGGTTAGTGTAGCCCATAATTGCGTTAAAATTAGCCCCGTCATAATATAAAAGAGAACCGTTATCGTGAAGAATTTTAGAGATTTCTAAAATATTATTGTCAAAAAGCCCTAAAGTGTTAGGGTTTGTCATCATAATAGCTGCAATTTGGCTGTTATATTCTTTTACAATTTTTTTCAATTCCTCAATATCAACGCTTCCTTCGTCGTTTGATTTTACGACAACGATTTCAAACCCGCACATTGAAGCGCTTGCAGGGTTTGTTCCATGTGCGTTATCGGGGATAATTACTTTTGTTCTTGTTGAAATTTGACCTATGTCTTCAAAATATTTTTTAATTATCATCATTCCGGTCAGCTCGCCATGCGCGCCTGCGCAGGGTTGAAGAGTTATTTCATTCATTCCCGTTATGATTTTTAAATAATTTTGAAGCTCGTACATTAATTTTAGCGCACCCTGACAGTCGGCGTCATTTTGATTTGGGTGAAGCGAAGAAAAACCTTCAAGTTTGCTTGCCCATTCGTTAATTCTGGGGTTATATTTCATAGTGCAAGAACCGAGAGGATAAAAACCTTTTTCAATACAGAAATTTTTATCTGATAACTCTTTATAATGCCTCATAAGTTCAAGCTCTGTCAAATCTTTTAAGTTAATTTCAGATACTCTTTTTTCCATTTTTATCCCCTTATAAATTAAAAATATTATACAATAAACAGGGTGAAAATAAAATTAAACTTTCAAATTTGAACCTGAGCTTGTGAAAGCCATATAATTTTTCATTGACAAAGGTTGTTTTTTACCGTGGATGTTAACTTTTAAATGTGAGGGGTCAAAATAGGGCATATAGGGTTTATTTTGAAGGTCGGGGTTGTGTTTTTCCATTCTTTTTTGAACAAAATAAGCGCTAATATCACGGATTATCGGAGTGATAATTGCACAGCCTATAACTGCGCCGATAAATGCTCCCAAAACGCCCATTCCGGATTTTATATTGTCTTTAAACAGATTTTGAGCGTATTGGCTTGGTTTTCCGCCGTCTAATAAAGATTCTTTCATGGAAACAATATATTCTTGCGTTTTTTTGCCAAAACCAAATATATTCCCGTTTTGTGCCTTTTTGATTTCTTTATTAACAAATTTTTTAACTTCTTTATCAAAAGTTCCGCCTTTTTCAAGCTTTTCAATAATATTGTGAGCCGTTCCTTTGACTTCAACATATTTTTGACCTTTATCGTCCGTTAAAACTTCAAAAGTTCCGTCTTTCAATTTGCTGATAATTAAATTTACGGTTTGGTTTTCTTTCGGATATATTTTTTTTCCGCCTAATTTATTGATTATTTTTGTTGTCATACCGTAATAAATTCCGATATTTGCAATGCCCGTTACAACTCCTGCGGGAACTAAGAATTTTTTGTCTTTTTTGGAAGTATTTTTATCTGTTGCACAGGCAAAAGTGTTGCTCAGTGCTGCAAAAATCATTCCAAGCGCATTTAAGAAAAGCAGAGTTTTGCCTGCTTTTGAAGGGTCGGGATTTACTTTACTCAACAGGGAAGTTAAATTAAGCGCCATTATTTAACCTCCTTTTGAGTTTGAGCTTGTTTTTTTGAAGAAAATTTATCGACGGCATGTGTCATTTCTTTGTTTATTTTATTTATGAAAGGAGCATCTATTAAAAAGTTTGTAAACATCATAACCAAAATTGCTATAGCACCGCCTAAGCTTTTACCCCATGCTGCTGTTTGTTGAGCCAGTTGATATTGATTTTCCGGATTTTTAACTCCCAAAGCAATCATTTTGCCTATGTCTCCGCCTGCTTTGGATAATGCTAAGGTAGAGCCGAAAATACACAGAGTTCTTATAATAACGCCCGTGATTGTTCCGCCTATTGATTGAGCACATGTTCTTATTGCCTGCGTTTTAGAGCTTTGGTTTGTTCTTCCGTCTTTTTCGTTTGTAATTTTAGTTATTGTTTTCCCCGTTAAAATATCCATTACAGGACCTATTGTTGCTTCAGAGCCTGACATTACAATTTTTTGCGCAACAACGGATGAAGTTGCAAGCCCTGCTATGGCAACGGGATGTTTTGCGAGTTGTCCCGCAATTGCACTTCCAAGACCTTTAAAGTTTTGGTTTTTTGATGATAAATTCTGTTGTTTAATGCTGTTTACTTTCATAAATTTTTTGGTCAAAACTCACTGATGTTTAACTGCGGTGAAGATAAAATATTGCCATAATTTCCTTATCTTTTTACAATTTTTTACACAGAAAGCTTCTCCGTTGCAAGGCAATATTTATTAACTATAATTAATTATAACAAAAAAATGAAAAATAAACGCTTTTAGGATATTAAGAATATGCAAAGATTACAAAAACCGGATTATAAACCTTATTTTTACGATATTACCTTAAGAGACGGAAACCAATCTTTAAAAAAGCCGTGGAATCTTGAAGAAAAACTTTTAATTTTTGATGCAATTACTTCTCTTAATATTCCCGCAGTTGAAATTGGTTTTCCGGCTTCTTCCGAGATGGATTATTTATCCTGCGTGGAGCTTTCCAAAAAGGCTGATGACAAAACAAAAGTTTCAGTTTTGGCTCGTGCGGTTAAAGGCGATATAGACAGAGCGCTCTGCGCCATTAAAGAAGCTAAAAATTCAAGGCTTCACACTTTTATTACGCTTTCTCCTTTTCACATGGAGCATGTTTTAAATAAAAAACCCTCCGATGTGGCAAAAATTGCAATTGATGCGGTTGAATACGCAAAGAAAAACATTGTTAATCCCAACTGTGATATAGAGTTTTCGGTTGAACATTTCGGAGATTGCGAAGAAAATATTTATTTTGTAATTGATGTATTAAAAGAAATTGCCCAAAAAGGCGCAACCACTATTAATCTTCCAAACACCGTTGAAAGATACCGCCCCGCGCGTTTTATTAATCTTGTTAAAAAGGTAAAAGAAGCTCTGAGCGACGATATTATAATATCCGTTCATAATCATAACGATTTAGGCATGGCAACGGCGACCACGGTTGAGAGCTTTTTTGCGGGAGCAGCTGGAGTGCTGTTTAAACGGTCTTGGAGAGCGTGCAGGCAACACCGATTTTGCTCAAGTAGCGGTTGCACTTAATAATAACGGAATTGATACGGGAATTGATTTAGAAAAGATTTACGAAACCACTTTAACAATTTCTCAAATGTCAAGAGTTAAAATATACGAAAAAGCGCCTCTGATAGGGCCTGAAGCTCTTGCGCACCGCTCGGGCATTCACCAGGACGGCGCAATTAAAACAAAAGAAATGGATTTTGGAGCGTACAGACCCATTAATCCTCAAATTATCGGAAGATATGATGATGAAAAAATAGGCTTTACTTCTCAAAGCGGAAAAACCGCAATTTATGATATCATTAAAGCTCTTAAATACCCTATAACCATTCAGGAATCAATTTATTTAACGCCTGTTGCTAAACAATTGGCGCAAGATAAGGGCGAGCTTTCAAACGAAGAAATTTTGGATTTATATTTTAACAAAATTTGCAATATCAAAGGAGAGTTTGAATTTATTTCGTTTAAATTTATTGAAAAAGGAGTTTATGACTTATTTTTCAATTATAAAGGCGAAAGAAAAGAAGTTTTGGGACAAGGAAACGGCCCTATTGACGCTTGTTTAAATGCACTGTCTAAGGCAGGCTTTAACAAGCTAAAATTATCTTATTACAAGCAATACTCTTTAGATTCCGATATCAAAGGTTCGGGCGCAAATGCAATGAGCGCCGTTTTTATGACGGATGATAAAAATCAAGAAATTATAGGCAGGGCAATTGATTCTTCAACGGCGCTTGCTAATGTTAAAGCAATATTTAATGCACTAAATCAGGCTTGTTAATCTTTTGTTTAATTTGTTTATAATTTATTGTGGTATAATTACTAAAACAGGAGTTAAATATGAAAAAAATAATTTTAAGTATATTATTGATGACGCTTTGTACTCTCGGTGCATTTGCTGATGATAAAGCAGATGTTTTGGCGCTTTTTGATAAATATGTTAACGACGCGAATAATTATTCAAAAACTCTTCCCAACTATTACATCCAAAACGCCAAAATCATCCGTGTTGTAAATGTTAAATCCGGCGGACAAAAATCAATCATAATCCCTTTTGACAGATATCTCAAGGAACTGAGCAAAAATGCCGTATTTGCAAAAACAGTTAAATATAAAAACGCTTATTCAAACAGAAAAATAACCAAAGTAAGTAATGACTATAAAATAAGCGCCGTAAGAATTCCAAGAAACGATAAAACAGGGCTTCCCTGCCACTTTATTTTCACAAAAACCGCTTCGGGCTGGAAAATCAAAGAAGAAAGCATGACAACAAACGTTCAAACTTTTTTAAATGCTAAGTAAGAAAAGTTATTTTATAAAAATTCAAGATGCGCTCAATTAAGCGCATCTTTTTTATTGACAATTTAATTCTTGGTAGTATTATATAAATATAATTTTTAATAAAGATATAAAAATATTTGTTATATATTAATAAACCAAAACATGACTTTGGGCACGCAAGTGCTCTTTTTTTTATTAAAATATAAATATGAATGTAGATAAAACTCCTTTAAAAATTGAAAAAATGTTTGATAAAATCGCTTGTAATTATGATTTTATGAATAATATTATTTCGTTTTTTTCTCATTATTCAATTAAATCTAAAGCACTCGATTATTTAAATATTAAAAATAATTCAAAAGTTCTTGATTTATGCGCAGGAAGCGGAGATATGGGAAGGATTGTTTTAAAAAAATCGCCTAAAAGCAAGGTGGCTGGTGTTGATTTTTCTTCTAAGATGATTGAAATTGCTCAAAATAAAAATAAAAATATTGAATATTTCATTGAAGATGCAACAAATTTGTCATTTGAAAATGAGAGTTTTGATTATGTTATATGCGCATTCGGACTTAGAAACATTCAAGACAGAAAGCGCTGTTTATCTGAAATATATCGTGTGCTAAAACCGCAAGGCAAATTTTTACATCTTGATTTTGGCGAAAAAAATTTTATATCAAAAATCTATGACTTTATTTTAAATTTTATTATTCAATTTTTAAAAAATAAAGAAGCTTATTATTATCTGATTGAGTCCAAAAATGAATTTCCTTGCCCCATAGAGCTTGCAGAGGAATTTGAGCTTGCTGGGTTTAAAAAAGAAGTTGTAAAATATTTCTTTTTTAAAAATATTTCATTTCAAATAGTAAAAAAATAAACGAAAATCGGGCATATAGCCCGATTTAAATTTTTGTTCTTTTTCCTATCTTCCGTTCTTATTATGTTTTGTATAACCTATACATCCTTTTTCC
>CANQAW010000127.1 GCA_947589525.1 Candidatus Gastranaerophilales bacterium | reverse complement strand
CCCTCTAAAAAACATCTGACACTTGACAAATATTATTCGACGGATGAATTTAGCGCTATTGAAGAGTTTATAAAAAAATATACAAAAATTTACCCCGTAGTATCTCCTTTAGCAAGAAGCTCCTACAGGGCAAAAGAAGCTTATGAAAGCGTTGTAAAATAGCTATTTTACAACAATATTTACAAGTTTATTAGGTACAACAATAGTTTTAACTATTTGTTTATCTATAATAGCATCGGCGACTTTAGCCGAATTTTTTGCAATTTGCTCAAGTTCGCTGTTTGATAAATCCTGTTCCACTTCAATTTTATCTTTAATTTTGCCGTTAACTTGAACAATTAAAGTTAAAGAAGAAGTTTTTGCTAAATTTTCGTCATAATCTGCCCAAGGCTCATCATGGATTGAATTTTTAGCACCAAGCGAAGAATAGATTTCTTGCGTCATAAAGACACAAACGGGCGAAATTAATTTTAACAATGTTAAAAGAGCAAAACTCAAAACATCATCGTTAATATCATTTTCGGATTTAACATAATCGTAAATTGCATTTGTAAATTCTCTGTAGCGTGATATTACAGTGTTAAATTGAAATTCATTTTCAATGTCGTTTGTTATCTTTTTAATTGAAATATGAGTTTCGCGAACTAAAGTTTCATCTTTTTTGTTTAAATTTTTAACGTCAAAACTGTAGTTCAGCTTAATTTTATCTTGAAATTTAGAAAACAGACGATAAACTCTTAAAATGAATTTATAACAGCCTTCAACGCCTGCGTCCGTCCAATCAAAATCACGTGCGGGAGGTGAATCGGATAAAATAAATAATCTTGCGGTATCTGCTCCGTAATTTTGATAAATTTCATCGGGGTCAACCGTGTTACCTTTAGATTTAGACATTTTTGAACCGTCTTTTAAAACCATACCTTGAGTTAAAAGGTTTGAGAAGGGTTCATCGAAATCTAATAATCCGCAATCACGAAGCGCTTTTGTAAAAAATCTTGAATATAAAAGGTGCAAGATTGCATGCTCTATTCCGCCTACATATTGGTCAACGGGCAACCATTTGTTAATTATATCTCGATTGAAGCATTCTTTATCGTTTCGAGCGTCCGCATAGCGCATATAATACCAGCTTGAGCAAACAAAAGTATCCATTGTATCCATATCACGGACAGCTCTAGCTCCGCATTTGGGGCAGATTGTATATTTAAAAGATTTGCTTGTTTCAATCGGGGATTTTCCTTTAACGGAAAAATCAACGTCCGTTGGCAATAACACAGGTAAATCTTTTTCATCAACGGCTACTTCACCGCAATGAGGACAATAAACTATAGGAATTGGCGCACCCCAGTACCTTTGACGGGAAATTAACCAGTCACGAAGGCGATATTGAGTTTTAAAATCGCCAAAACCGTTATCTTTAGCGTATTGTGTTATTTGTTTTTTGGCTTCTTCGCAACTAAGTCCGTCAAATTGGGCGCTATTTATTAATTTTCCTTTTTCAACATAAACTTCACCTTCTTTAAAATCGTCCCCCGTTATAACTTGAACAAGCGGAAGATTATATTTTTTAGCAAAATCAAAGTCACGCTCATCATGATAAGGAACAGCCATAACGGCGCCCGTTCCGTAATCAACAAGAGCATAATCAGCAACCCAAATGGGGCAGACACGTCCCGTAAAAGGATTTATAATGTGCGTACCCAAAGGAACACCTGTTTTAATGCGCTCTGTTGATAATCTTTCAATTTCTGAAAGTTTTTTAGCATTTTGTCTGTATTTTTCAACAGCTTCTTTGTTTTCAGGAGTTGTTAATTTTTCAATATCTTTATATTCGGGAGCTACAACAAGATAAGTTATACCGAATGCGGTATCTGCACGTGTTGTATAAACGGGAATTTCAAGGTCGTCAAGTTCTTTAACTTTAAATTTTAAAATCGAACCTTCGGATTTACCAATCCAATTGGTTTGCATAGTTTTAACATTATCGCCCCAGCCTTTCAGCTTTTCGATGTCGTCTAAAAGCTCTTGAGAGTAATCCGTTATTTTAAAGAACCATTGAGAAAGATTTTTCTTTGTAACTTCGCTATCGCATCTCCAGCATTTGCCGTCAATTACCTGTTCATTTGCAAGAACTGTTGCGCAATGTTCGCACCAGTTAACGGGAGCTGTTTTTTTATAAGCAAGCCCTTTTTTATAAAGTTGCAAAAATAACCATTGAGTCCATTTGTAATAATCAGGAAGACAAGTTGTTACTTCTCTATCCCAATCAATAGATAAACCAAGCATTTTAAGCTGTTTTTTCATATAAGAAATGTTATCTAATGTCCAAGTTTGGGGGTTTGCGTGGTGTTGAATAGCAGCGTTTTCGGCAGGCAGACCAAAACTGTCCCAGCCCATAGGGTGAAGCACGTTATACCCTTGAGCTCTTTTAAAACGGGCGATGACATCAGTAATAGTGTAATTTCTAACATGACCCATATGAAGCTTCCCTGACGGATAAGGAAGCATAGATAATGCGTAATATTTTGGTTTTGGTGAATTATTGTCGGCTTTATAAGGATTTTCTTTATCCCAAATTTCGCACCATTTTTTTTCTATTTTTTGAGGAAAGTATTCTTTTTCTAACATCTTTTTATCCTATTTGTTAATTATATCTATAATGTCTTCTATTTTTGAGCTTGTTTTATAAACATGCGCATTTGAATTATCAATAGCGCATGTCGGGTCTTTAAGCCCGTTACCCGTTAAAATGCAAACTATATTTGAATTTGGTTCAATTTTATCTTTGTATTTAATTAAACCTGCAACAGAAGCAATCGAACCGGGTTCGGCAAAGATTCCTTCGGTTCTTGCAAGCAATCTGTATGCTTCAAGAATTTCAGAATCTTCAACTTTATCTATTATTCCTTTTGATTCATCTCGAGCATTTTCAGCCTGTTTCCAACTTGCGGGGTTACCTATTCTTATCGCAGTTGCAATCGTTTCGGGATTATCTATTTTATGACCCAGAACAATAGGTGCGGCGCCTGATGCTTGAATACCCATCATTTTAGGTAATTTAGCCGATTTTTTATCTGCAAAATATTCTTTGTAGCCTTTCCAATAAGCAGTAATATTACCTGCGTTTCCGACAGGGATAAAATGATAATCGGGTGCATCTGTTAATGCGTCAACTATTTCAAAAGCGCCTGTTTTCTGCCCCTCAATTCTAAAAGGGTTAACGGAATTAACTAAGGTTATGGGATATTTTGAAGAAATCTCACGAACCGCACATAAGGCTTCGTCAAAATTTCCGTTAATAGCTATAACTTTAGCACCATACATCATTGCTTGAGATAATTTTCCCATTGCAATATGACCGTCGGGAATTAAAACATAGCATTTAATTTTTGCTTTTGCACTATAAGCGGCAGCAGATGCCGAAGTATTACCCGTTGAAGCACAAATTACGGCATCTGACCCTGCTTCAACGGCTTTTGAAACAGCCATTGTCATGCCTCTGTCTTTGAAGCTTCCCGTTGGATTTAATCCTTCATATTTAAGATAAATATTCGCTTTTAAACCGATTGCGTCTGCTAAATTATCGGCTTTGATTAAAGGAGTGTTGCCTTCGCATAGTGATATTACGGGCGTTTTATCCGATACGGGCAAATATTTAGCATATTTATCAATTAAGCCAAGATATCTCATCTACATAACCCTTATTTTATTTACTACTTTGATATCACCTGTTTTTTCAAGTGTTTCTATCATGCTGTTTATATCTTTTTCACGGCAATCTTCACTTACCACAATAATTGTAGCGCTTCCGTTGTCATTAATTCCTTTTTGCAAAATACTTGATAAGTTAACTCCGAAACTTTGGCATGCAAGCCCGATTTGTCCGATTATACCGAGTTTATTTTGCGCTTCAATTCTAAGATAGTAGGAATTAACGGTTTCATCAACCGATATTTGATTAGCATAATCATGGTGGTGGCAGGTTTGCATTGGTAAAATAGCATCGGAATTAGTTATTTCCGATTTTATTTGTAAAATATCACCGACAACAGAGCTTGTTGTAGGAAATTCACCTGCCCCCGGGCCGACAAACATCAGTTTATCAACGGGAAAACCCTTTAATAAAACAGCATTAGTTGCATTTTTAATTTCGGATATTGCTTGAGATTTCCAAACAAGCATCGGATGAACTCTTATATCTAAATCAGTCGAATTTTCAACTTTTTTTGCCTGTGCGATAAGTTTAATTTTATATCCTAATTCATCAGCCGATTTAATATCAAGCGGAGAAATTTTGGTTATTCCTTCACAATAAATTTTTGAAGCATCTATCCTTTTATTAAAAACGATATTTGCCAAAAGCGCTATTTTATACATAGCATCATACCCTTCAACATCGTTTGTCGGGTCAGTTTCAGCGTAGCCCAACTTTTGCGCATTTTTAAGACAATCATCATAAGATAAATTATCTTCTTCCATTTTAGTCAGGATATAATTTGTTGTTCCGTTTAAAATTCCTGCAACGCAATCAAAGTTATTTGCCTTAAGGCTTGTTTTAATTGCTTGAATAATCGGAATTCCGCCCGCAACTGATGCTTCAAAAAGAATTGCAGCGTTGTTTTCTCGGGCACAATCAAACAATTGTGCGCCATGACGGGCAAGAAGTTCTTTATTTGCCGTAACGATGTGTTTTTTATTTTTAATTGCGGTTAAAAGCGGTTCTAATACCCAAACACCGCCTGCTACTTCGACAATAACGTCAATCTCGGGGTTATTAACAATCGAATAAACATCCGTTGTTAAATTTTTAACTTCAACATCTCTTTTTTTGTTTAAATCTTTAACTGCGCAGGAAACAATTTCGATATCATCATAAGAAGATAATACTTTAACTACTCCTTGTCCGACTGTTCCAAGACCAATAAGTCCGATATTTAATTTATTATTCATAGAAAAATAATAACATAAAATTTTTTTTGGTGTAGTATAAAAACTATAGAGATTAATTACGAGGAAAAATCATGACAGATAAAGTAAGAGTAAGAATTGCCCCTTCCCCCTCGGGAAATTTACATATAGGAACTGCAAGAACCGCATTATTTAACTATCTTTTTGCTAAAAAAACAGGCGGAGAATATGTTTTAAGAATTGAAGACACCGATTTAGACAGAAGTTCCGAAGCATATAAACAAAATATCTTTGACAGCTTAAAAGCTCTGGGTTTAAATTGGGATGAAGGCCCTGACGTTGGCGGTCCTTACGGTCCGTATAAACAATCGGAAAGGTTTGATATTTACCCGAAATTCGCTCAAATGCTAATTGATAAAGGTTATGCTTATGAATGCTTCTGTTCTAACGAGGATTTGGATAAAGAAC
>CANQAW010000126.1 GCA_947589525.1 Candidatus Gastranaerophilales bacterium | reverse complement strand
AAGAAGAAACGTCTATCACAGGCAAATTCGTTTTATCACAAGCGAAGATGCCAAAGAAAAACTTCAAGAAAGATTAGATAATATCTTAGATAAAAAATTCCATAAATATTACGATGATAAAATGGATCATCCCTTCACAATAGGTCATGAAAACGGACATTCACTCGGACCAAAGGAAGGATGCGAAGCTTTGGGAAAATACAAATCAATTATAGAAGAAAACAAAGCCGATATGGTGTCGCTTTCAATGCTTGATTTATTAACCGAAAAAGGGCTTTATACAAAAGATGAAAGAGATAAAATAATAGTTACCTTTGCAACGGACGGCATGTTAAAATCAAAACCCGAGCTGTCTCAAGAACACAGAGTAAGAACCGTTATGCAAAATTATTATTTTATAAAAAACAAAGCAATAACAATTTCCGATGACGGATTTTTATCGGTTGATATTGATAAAATGGTTGAAACAGGCTATAAAATGTTAAAAGAAATAATACAAGTTCAACTGTCGGGAGATTTTAAAGCGGGTGAAAAATACGTATCGGATAATTTTGTCTGGACGGATAAAATGGAGTTGATTGCTCAAAAACTCAAAAAAATCTCGAAAAGATTAAACGGAACGGTTGAACAGCCCCTTGCCGATAAACTTTTTTGCGAAGAAATATAAAAAATGAAAAGGCTCTGAAAAAATATTCAGAGCTTTGATGTTATCGAAAGGAAAAGTATAGAAACTTATTAATTTAACAAGTCACCATTCTGACTTTTTGTCGCACTTCCTTCGCTCGGCGCAAACGGATTAAATCCGTTTGACGAATTGGGGTTCTTGTCTTGAATGTTAATAGTTTGTATTGTGTTTGCCGGAGTTTTTATATCTTGAAGCTGAGGTAAAACATCTTTTTGTTCAACACTTTGAGTCAACGAAACATTTTTTTGTACAGCTTGAGCCGAATATAAATTCATAGCCGCTTTTGAATTTAATTGAGCCACGTTGATACTTTGCATGTATAGTCCCGCTTGCATTTGCGCAACTTGTCTTTGAAGCTCAACACCCGTTCTCGGCGAATACAAATCCAAACCCAGAGTAGAACGATTAAATTTGGAATAATCAATATTTTGAACTTGTACAACATTTTGTTTAGCGGCGCTTTGAGATAAAATTCTGTTTGCAACGTTAAGCGCATTTACGCTATCCACACCCGATTTTTGATATAACACACTATTAATATTTAGACTCATCGACCTTTTCTCCACTCATTGTCTTAGTTGTTCCTTATGTTATTTTAATTCGGCAGATTTAATTTAAACTTTAGGTTTTTGAGCCATTTTGTTACATTATTTAACAATAAAAAGACGGGCGTTACATGCCCGTCTTTACTGCATTTTTAAAGTATGATTTTACAGTGATTTTTCAAAAATTTCTCTTACGGCATTTTTGTCCGCACTTGTCGGCGCAATTTGTAATAAACCCGATAATGAAGGAGTTGTAAAAGCCAGATTTACAAGTTTATCAATATCCGCTTCGCTAAATCCTTCATCTTTTAACTTATTTGGAACACCGACGGATTTTAACCATTTATAAATCAGATTTCCCGCTTCTTCTGCGCTCGTTTTTGCATTTATCTCGGGCGCAATCGGCTCTAAAATATAAGATAAAGTTTCTTTTTTAGCTTCCCAAATGTTTTCGATAACCGCAGGCAAAAGCATGGCAAGACCCAAACCGTGCGATAATTCGTGTTTTACTGCCGATAAAGGATGTTCAAGAGCATGGGTATAGTGCAGCAAACCGTTGTCAAAACAAACTCCGCCCAGCATAGCACTGTATGCAAGATAATATCTTGCTTGTAAATCATTTAAATCCTCAAGAGCCAAAGGAAGGTATTTTGCAACATTTGCAATAACCTCACGTGCAAGACATACGGTATAAGGAGAGCAAACGGCACTTGTTGAAGCTTCAATTACATGGTTAACCGCATCAATTGAAACATATCTTGTTTGCTTTGCGCTTAACTTGCTCATTAATTGAGGGTCATCTATCGCATAGGCAGGATAAATGCAATCGTATGCTATAGCAGGCTTATAATCTTTTTCAACAATTGTTGCAACCGCAAATCTGTTAGTTTCCGACCCTGTTCCGTGAGTCAGATTAATTGCAACAACGGGAAGCGCACTTTCGGGGGTGAATTTAAATTCGTATAAATCATTTGCGGTTTTATCGGGATATTTTAATAATATTGCGCAGGATTTACCCGCATCGATAGGAGAACCTCCGCCTATTGCAATTACCGCTTTAGCACCAAATTCACGTCCCAGCGAAACCGCTTCATCTATTGCGGTATTTGTCGGATTTGGGGTAACTTTGTCATAATTTATATATTCAATTTTGTTTTCTTTAAGAGCTTTTTCAACCTTATCCCATGCGCCTGTTGCCTTATAGGCATTTTTTCCGGACATTACAAGAACCTTATCGATGTTTTTTGATTTTAAATCTTGCGCAATATCAAATATTTTATTAATTGCGCCGACTCCGAAAAATACGTTGGTTCTGGTTCTGATTTCTTTGATTTCATTAATATTGATATCCTTTTCCCGCATAAATAATTCTCCTTTCAACTAACTTGTTTTATTGTATCATGTTTTTTGATATAATACATTTTGTCACTAAATAAGGAATTAAGCATGGAAGACAATATTCAAAAAATTAAAAATTCAATTCGGGACATAATTGATTTCCCGAAAAAAGGAATTGTTTTTAAAGACATCACAACGGCAATTAAAGATAAAGAGATTTTTAAGATTATAACAGACGAATTATACGAAAAATTTAAAAATAAAAAAATAGATTACGTTGTGGGAATAGAATCCAGAGGATTTATTTTCGGTGCACCTTTGGCATATAAATTAAACTGCGGGTTTGTACCCGTCAGAAAACCGAATAAACTCCCCGCAGAAGTAATCTCTCAAGAATATGAGCTTGAATACGGAACCGATAAAATTGAAATTCACAAAGATGCTCTTAAAAAAGGAGACAGAGTCTTAATAACAGATGACCTTCTTGCGACGGGAGGAACGGCGCAGGCGGCAGTTCAGCTTGTTTCAAAAATTGCCGAAGTTGAAGCCGTTGCCTTTATAATAGAGCTTACCGATTTAAAGGGCAGAGAAAAACTAAAAGGTGGCTTTGAAACAATATCTTTGGTTAAATATTAAAAATTTTTGCCTTTTTATTTTTTTTGATATAATTTTTATATTAAAGAGGACTTAGATACTGTATAAAATGAAAGAAAGAATAGCACTATTAATTATAATTTCTTTTCTTATTGCTTTTTTGATAATTTTTCAAAATTATTTTAATACGGTCTGGGCGATAGTATTTTTAATGGGATTTATGTTTCTGTATTCTTTTTATATGTATTTGGTTACAAAATACAGAAAAAGAAAACTCAAAAAAAATCCTCCCGTAGTTAATTATAATTATCACCCTTTTGTAAGCATTCTTATTCCCGCACATAACGAACAGGATGTTATTGAAGATACGGTTAATAACATTTTAAAACTTGAATATACAAACTTTGAAATAATTTTGATTGATGACAGAAGTAAAGATAACACGGCTTCCATTATAAAAAAACTTGAAAAAGAACATAAAAACATAAAAACTTTAATAAGACAGCCCGATGCAATGGCGGGAAAATCAGCCGTTTTAAACGATGCAATGAAAATTGCATCAGGAGAAGCGGTTTTGGTTTTTGATGCCGATGCTAAAGTAAAAAGTGATTTCTTAACCAAAATGATTGCGGTTCTTGAGCCTGCGGATGTCGGTGCTGTTCAGGCGCAAAAAGTCATAATAAACACAAACCAAAACTTTTTAACCCGTTGCCAGTATAACGAATATATTCTGGATACTTATTTTCAGGCAGGAAGAGATGCCGTCAGAGGCGCAGTTGAGCTTCGCGGAAACGGAGAACTAATCAAAAGGCAAGCTCTTGAAACAATAAACGGATGGAACGAAGAAACCATAACCGATGACCTTGACATGTCCACAAGGCTTCATGTTAAAGGCTGGGATATACGTTTTGTAACCGAAGCTCAGGTTTTTGAAGAAGGCGTCGTTAAATTTGGCGCATTAATACGCCAAAGAAGGCGCTGGGTTGAAGGCTCAATCAGAAGATATTTGGAATATATCGGAGATGTCTTTACTTCAAAAGATATGTCTTTAAGAGTAGGTTTTGATTTAATAGCTTATATTACGGAATTTTTACTTCCGTTTTGGCTGATAGCGGAAATTGTAATTCAAGCGTTTCATTTCGTCAAAGGATATGAAAACTGCATTCTTTCTTCTATCGCCATGGTTGTTGTAACGGGGATATTTTTTACCTTCGGATTTATATACAGTCTTAGAAAATATGCAAATTTGAGCTTCTTTGAAGCGCTCGTTCAATCAATTCTGACTTCGGTTTATTTTTTAACCATCTGGTTTCCGATTGCAATGTTTATTATATTCAAAATTATATTCTTCAAAAAAACAATGGATTGGGGTAAAACTCAACATGGCGTTTCAAATGTTTCTCTTGAGGATATAAAATGTTAGAAAACAATAAACAAAACTTTGATTTTCATTTTATAGCGCTGGGCGGTGTCGGTCAAAGCGCATTAGCAAAGATATTGCTTCAATTGGGTTATAGTGTTTCGGGTTCGGATATAACCGACAGTAAATATATTAAATTAACAAAAGATTTGGGTGCTAAAGTTTTTATAGGACATGATAAAAATAATATTACAGGTAACCCTAAAGTTATTATATCTTCAGCCATCAAAGAAGATAACCCCGAGCTTATAAAAGCAAAAGAGCTAAATCTTGAAATAATGCACAGAAGCGACTGTTTAAAACTGATTTCTCAAAAGTTTCCGTGTTTTATCGGCTTTTGCGGAACTCACGGAAAAACTACAACATCAGGACTTTTAAGTTTTATTTTAAAAAAAATGGGAAAAAACCCTTCTTTTGCTCTGGGCGGAATTTTACCCGAATATAATATTAATGCGCATGCCGATAAAAGTTCAAAATATTTTATAGCGGAACTGGATGAATCGGACGGAACCATCCAAAAATACTGCCCCGATTTTCTGGTCATTAATAATTTGGAAGCCGACCATCTTGATTTTTATAAAAACGGTTTAAGCGATATTATTCCTGTTTTTGAAAAAACGGCAAAAAATACAAAATCTAAAATATTTATCAACATTGACAGTTCGGGCTGTGTTGATTTTTTAAAACAAACAAAAGCAAAAAATATAATAACATATTCAATCAATTCAAAAAGCGGTTATCACGCTCAAAATATTAAACAAAACGAGTTGTCCGTAAGTTTTGATGTTTATTATAAAGATAAAATTTTAGGCAGAATTAATCTTTCAATC
>CANQAW010000125.1 GCA_947589525.1 Candidatus Gastranaerophilales bacterium | reverse complement strand
GGGCTGTATTATGGCGGATATGATAGATGTTGAAAATTTAGAACTTTTCAAAGCGAAACACCCCAATATTCCGGTTGTCTGCTATATTAATTCAACTGCTGAAGTCAAAGCGCATTGTGACATTTGTTGTACAAGTTCAAACGCTGTTGAAGTTGTCAAAAATTTGAACGTCAATAAAGTTCTCTTTGTTCCCGATACTTATTTGGGCACTTATGTTCAATCAAAACTTCCCAATGTTGAAGTAATTACTTTTGCCCGACGCATTTAAGAATAAGAGTTGAAGATATTAAATCAGCAAGAGAAAATTACCCTGATGCTCTTATTTTGACTCACCCCGAATGCCATCAGGAAGTTGCAAAGTTATCCGATTTTGTAGGCTCTACTAAAGAAATTATGGAATTTGCAAAAAAATCAAATAATAAAAGATTTGTTATTGCAACGGAAAAAGGAGTAACAGACAGATTAAACCGTGATTCCAAAAAAGAAAATTGGGGCAAAGAATTTATTTTAATCAACGAAAACATAATCTGTCCGAACATGAAAAAAAATACTCTTGAAAACATTTATCAAACTTTGCTTGATGAAAAAAATGAAATTTTAATAGATGAAAAAATTGCACAAAAAGCAAGTAAATGTATTGAAAAAATGATGCTTCTAAAAGTATAGTTTATATGATGCCTTGTGCAGTCATTGCATCTGCTACTTTTTTAAATCCTGCAATATTAGCTCCCGCACAATAATTAATTCCGAGATTATATTCTTCAACAGCATCTAAACACGATGAATAAATGTTGTTCATTATTTGTTTTAATTTTTGGTCAACTTCTTCAAAAGACCAGAAATAGCGCATTGAATTTTGAGACATTTCAAGCGCAGAAGTGGCAACTCCGCCGGCATTTGCTGCTTTTGCGGGTGCAAGAAGAATATTATTTTGAATTAAATATTCAATAGCATCATTTTCGGTTGGCATATTTGCACCTTCGCCGATTATTATTGTTCCGTTTTTAACAAGCTGTTTTGCCGTATCTAAATTGATATCGTTTTGAGTTGCACAAGGAAGAACAATTTGAGCCGGAATTGAAAAAATCTTTTGAGGCTGATTGGGGATATTTTCAAAATACTGCGCATCGGGGTATTTTTTAAGATATTCTTTAATTCTTAACCTTTCAACTTCTTTAATTCTTTTTATTTCTTCAATATCAATACCCTTCTCGTCTTTAATACAGCCTGTTGAATCAGACATTGCAATAACTTTAATACCTAGCTCCTGCGCTTTTTGACAAGCGTAGATTGCAACGTTTCCGCTTCCCGATATAATTGCGCTTTTACCTTTTAAATCTATCGAATGATGTTGAGCCATTGCTGATATAAAATACAGCAAACCAAATCCCGTAGCTTCTTTGCGTGCTAGTGAACCGCCGTAAGAAAGTCCTTTGCCTGTTAAAACACCTGCCTCAAAGCAATTTTTTATTTTTCTGTATTGTCCGAATAAATACCCTATTTCTCTTGCGCCAACGCCGATATCGCCTGCGGGAACATCAAGGTCGTGTCCTATGTGTCTTTGAAGTTCATTCATAAAACTTTGACAAAAACGCATAATTTCATTGTCTGATTTACCTTTAGGGCTGAAATCGCTTCCGCCTTTTCCGCCCCCTATCGGAAGACCCGTAAGTGCGTTTTTAAATACTTGTTCAAAACCTAAAAATTTAATAATACTTAAATTAACATTTTCATGAAATCTGAGCCCGCCTTTAAAAGGTCCGATTGAACCGTTAAATTGAACCCTGAAACCTCTGTTTATTTGCACGTTTCCTCTATCATCCGTCCAAGGAACTCTAAATGTTATTATTCGCTCCGGTTCGCATAATCTTTCTAAAAGCGCTGATTTTTCAAACTCGGGGTGTTTTTCCACAACGGGTTTAATCGAATATAAAACTTCTTTAACGGCTTGGTTGAATTCTTTTTCGTATTGATTTTTTTCTTGAATTTTTTTTAGTACTTTTTCAATATATGATGACATCTTAACTCCTCGCAAGTTCTCAATATAAGAAATTGTACCATAAAAAACCTGTAATAAAATAATTATTACAGGTTTTTAATAAACTACATATCAAGCTGTTTTTTAATTATCTCCTTGTATGCTTCGGGCGTTACCGTATTTGGTGCGTTGTAAAGCTTTTGCATTGCCTTTTTGACCAAAGAGTCTTCTTTATTTAACAAATCAGAATCGGCAAGAGCAACATCTCTGCCCAATGTATCTATTGATAACTGCACTGCGGTTTCTGAAGGCGCACCTGATGATGATACCGCTTCTTGAATAACGTAGCTTCTCCAAGACTCATCTAATTTATCAACTACATCAAATTTACCTTCTGCAACAACTCTTTTATTTACTTCGTTTAATAAAATATCCGTTACGTATTCTTTTTGTGATTCAAAATGGCAGGGCAGCACTGCTTTTTCTCCTATTACTTCTTCGGGGTCTTTCTTTTCATATTGTTTAAAATACTTAGAAGCAATTTTAAGATGTTCGATTTCCATTCCTAACATTTCTTCCCAAATTAACTTCATTCTGTCATCAACTTCATCTTTATAGCAGTTATAATAGTTGCAAGCTTCGGTAAATTCATGAACAAGCCATTTTTCATACATTGTTTCAGAGGGGTCAACAAGAGTTTCATACATAGTAACATGTTCTTCTTCAACATCGCAAATTTCGGCATATAAACGTTTTAAATCATTATTTCCATACATAAAACCGTGTTCTGCGTAATAGTTATGGGTTTGCTGTTCGCCTGAAATTAAAGTAAGAATATTCACTTTAGTTTGAGGCGATGCCGTGTTTTTGTCATAGTGTTTTCTCATTCTGAGACCGTTGCAGTTGTGGTGATATTGCGTAGGTCTGCCTACAACAACATCGGTTGCACCATGTAAAATAATATCAGGGTTTGTATCTTCAATCATTTTGGCAAATTGAGAATAACGGTATAAATGGTCAAAATCTTCCAATAAACCAAAGTTAAAAGTTTCTTTTACATATTCGTCTTCTTCATTTTGAGCAAGCCAAGCAGTCAGGTCAACTGCTACTTGTTCATAGCCCAAAGTTGTATCTAAAACGGTTTGTTTAAAAGGAGATAGCCAGTTTACGGTGGTTTGCTGCATATCTTCAATTCTTCTGATATTAACCAAAACTTTGTTCATTTCCCAATCAGGCGATTTTCTGACCATGCAGTGTTTAAAACACCATGCTTCCGTTTCAATACCATTCATTAAAATCTGGCGGGTTCTTGTATAATTATCCGCAAGTTCTCTTTCATAAGGACGTTTAACAATATCATGCCAAGTTTTCAACTGTTTTTCTAAAGGTATTCCTTTTTCTTTTAAAAAATTCATTTTATATCCTTTCTTTATTTATCTGCACAACGCATGCGCAAATATCTCTCCTACCTTGTGGTTATAATAAGCGCCGTCATCTTTTGTGAAAAGATTTTCGATATGGCTTGAAGGGGTGTTATCCGTTGAATAATTAGGATTTGTCATCATTATATGGTGCGTATTTGTATCGTATCTCAGAGGAAAAAGGTCATTTGTCTGCATAAAAGAAGGTAATTTATCGCTTGCGCAATAGTACGCAAAAAGTGCGTTAGATATGCGGTTTAATCTTTGTTCGTAGCTTATTCCGCCTTCGTAGTTATCATTTTCGATTTCAACTCCTGGGGCATAGGTTCTTGAATATTTTAATTGGTCTGATAATTCTCGAATTTTATAAAAGTCATCACCCGTAATATAATCAGTTCCTGCATTTAGTCCCATAAAACGGTATCTTTCAAAATCAGAAGACGATTTTTCTCCGACAATTGAAATATTGGTTTTACCCGACCTTCTTCTTATTTCATTAAAAATATACTGTGCTTGAGGATAATCAGGCAGTGCGCCAACGCCTGTATAATTTTCCATTTCAAAACCGCCGATATGTTTTGCGCTATCCACAAACATTGCTTCAAAACCAAGGTTCATAAGCTTAACGGCTTCATTTATATAAATTTCAACATGCTCGGGATTATTCCAAGAAAACACCTGTTCTTCATTATTTATAATAACTTTCATTTGATCAGCCGAGATTATCGTTCTGAACCCGATTTTTAACCCTCTAAAATGTGCAAGGTCGCAAAAGGCTTGAAGTTGTTGCTCGGGAGAGATTTTTGAAGCAATATTAAAATCTATTATATTTTCACTATAACCCGTGTTTAATTTAAAGGCGTAGAGTGAATTTTCTTCCCATGCGGGCTTGTTATAGCCGTCTCCGAACAAATTCGGGAAAATTTGAGATATTATAATGCAATTTGCCCAAGATTTAGCACTTGGAGGAATTGCGGGAAGAATTTTAATTGAATTAATTAATCCGCAGCAGGTGCGATTTCCTTCCATATTTGCAATTGCTCTGTTATTCAGTTCAAAATAATTTGCAAATCTGCCCCAGTTGTCGCCGTAATCAGGGGTTTCTACGTTATCGGGAAAATAATTATAAAAATTATAATCTTCCGATATTGTTGCAATAAGATTAATTATTTCTTTTAAATCCTTGTTTAAAAGCTCGCTTGGAACAATATTTGCAATCCATTTTTTCTCCAGTGCACAACCGAGCGAATGATAGATTTTATCTTTAAAATCGTTGTTTTTTTCAAGCTTTATATCGTAATCAAAAGCTTTTAACAGTAAATTAACGCAATTTTCTTTCATAAAAATAAAATAATTCTTATAAAAGAAATTTTTATTAGTCGGGTGATTATATTTTTAGACTGATTGAAATAATTTAAGTACTGTTTTTTGAGCAATCGCAAATTTTTCTTTATTTTCTAAAAAGTCAGGCTCATTAGTATAATCTTTTACTATTTTTCGCCCGTAAGAACCAAATGCTATACCGTTATAACTAACTTCAATCATTTTAGCAAGTTTTGAAGTTTTTGAATTTGTTCCGCCCGATAATAATATATAATAATCAAAATCGCTTTTATTAATGTTTTTATTAATGAGCTCGCAAAAAGCAACCGTTTGAAGTGTCGTTTTATAATCATCCGCCCCGCCTGAGTTTGGTGCGCCGTCTGCTTGAATTATTATTTTTCTGTTTGCTCTTTTTATCATTTTTTTAAGCTGAATAATATTTTCCCTGTCTGATAAAGATGACCTGTCCGTACAGATACTTAACATTTTTTTATAGTGAGAGCAAAGATAATCCCACTTAAAATCAATTTCTTCAATATCGGATGTAATTGCGTGAAATTCAATACAGTCGACTTTATCAAATATTTTTGGCAAAAATTCTTCCCAAGGTCTTATTTTTTGATAAGGAACGAGAGCAGGGCAATTTGTTTGTTTAGCGCATTTTAAACAGCCTATACAGCTGTTTTCTATGA
>CANQAW010000124.1 GCA_947589525.1 Candidatus Gastranaerophilales bacterium | reverse complement strand
TTGTGACGTCATCTCTGGTTTTCATTAAATTGATAACATAAGTGCAAGGGCTTTCGTCGCAATTTTCTCCGCCGTCAGTCAGCAAAATGATATGTTTTTTACCTGTAGTATATCCAAAATCGTTATTGACCGCTTGTTTAAGAGAGTATGTTATCGGAGTCCAGCCGAGAGCATTTGTTGCATAAAGGCTTCCTAAAATATCCTGATAGTTGCCCGTTGCAAGAGGAACAACAAGTTTGGATGCCTGACACCCTTGAAGATAAGTAAAACCTGCTCTATGACCGTATACTCTGAGCCCTAATTTAACGTTTGGAGGAATTTTAGGCAGTAATTCCGCCAATGTTTCACGAGCCATATCAACTTTTGTTTTACCGCCTAAGTTTTCATTCATTGAATTTGAAAAATCAACTATAAAAACAATTTGACTGTCGGGGCTTGCCTTGGAGACTTTTTTTGATATCTCGGTTACGTTTTGAGGAGCATATACTTTATAATTGTAATTGGGAGCACTGTTTGTATTTTGTCTTATTGTAAGACAGAGTATCAAAAGCAATACAAACAATAATGATAATTTGTTTTTCATTTGAAACATTATACTACAACCTTATTTAAAGAATTATATACTATTATTTAATTTTAAATTGTCTTAAATGCTAAGCGAATAAGACTGTGACAGTTCATCTTTTAATTGCTGAGAAGTTACTTTTAAAACGGGTGAAAAATCATCTTTTTTAAGATAAATTGTTTCAATTCCGGATTGGACAATAAAACGCTTGCACAGAATGCATATAAAATCATGACCAAAGATATACATAGCGGCATTTTGACAGCGGTCTTGCCCTGCTTGAATTATGGCATTTTGTTCCGCATGTATTGAACGGCAGGTTTCATATCTTGTTCCTGATTCAATGTTGTTTTTAATTCTGTAACATTGTCCAAGCTCCATACAAGAAAGAACTTTTGAAGGAGTTCCGTTATATCCCGTTGCTTTAATTTTTTTGTCTAATCCGACGATAACTGCTCCGACATGCGCTCTTAAGCAGTTAGAGCGTTTTGAAACGGTTTTAGCAATTTCTAAAAAATAATCATTCCACTCTATAGGCGATTTATTTTCTTCCATTTTCTCTTTCCTCAATAATTTAATTATATCAAAAGGCATGCTTTTAAAAAACTCAATTCATTCTCTTTTAAGAAATATTAAAAAATATTAAGAAAATATCATCATGTCAAAACATGCACTCCAACATGATTTGAGCATGTTTAAAAATAGCGAAAATTTTAAAGGAATGAATTTTTTGCAAGACAATCACAATGCCTTATAATTGTAATTAAGGGTAATAATCGAAAGCAAAAAAGGAGTTTATGAGCGTAAAAGAGAATTTAGATAAAATTCTTGAACAAATAAAAGATTATAACCCTTCAATTATCGCAGTTACAAAATACTACGATATAAATAAAATGATAGAGGCTTTCAATTGCGGATTAAGGAACTTTGGCGAAAGCAAAGCCCTTGAAGCTGTTGAAAAAATCAATAATATAGATGATACAGTTAAAAGTCAATCGGTATATCATTTTATTGGACATTTACAATCAAATAAAGTCAAATATGTTGTTGGAAATTTTAAATATATTCACTCTGTTGACAGTTTAAAACTTGCAAGAACAATTGACTCTGAAGCAAATAAAAAAGGCATTAAACAAAAAATATTAATCCAAGTTAACAATGCTTTTGAAGAACAAAAATTCGGGGTAAATCCCGACGAACTTGAAAATTTAATATCTGAAGTAAATTCGCTTAAATCCGTTGAACTCGAAGGTTTAATGAACATAGCACCTTTAACGGATGATTGCGAAGAACTTAAAAGGCTTTTTTCTCAAATGAGAGAACTTAAAGACAAATTCAACTTAAAAGAACTTTCAATGGGAATGAGCAAAGATTACAAAATAGCACTGGATTGCGGTGCGACCATGATTAGATTAGGCAGAATTTTATTCGAAAATAATTAAAGGAGAAAAGATGGCACTTTCAGAAAAAATTAAGGAAATTATCGGAGCTTTAACGGAATCATTTACTCCGATAGGCGAAGAGCAATATGAGGATGAAGAAATAGAAAGAGGTTTTGATTCTGAGTACCCTACGGAAAGAAATGCCGCACTTCAACCCAGCTTTACTGAAACGAACCCCATCAGAAAAAACAAAAGTAATTTGAGACTACTGCCTCAACAAAAAACAGGCTCTCACGAAGTAATTGTTATTGAACCGAAGGCTTATAACGAATCAATAACAATTGCCGAAGCGCTAAAAGACAGAAAAACAGTCATCTTAAATCTTCAATTATTAGACAGAGAACAATCACAAAGAATAGTTGATTTTCTTTGCGGTTGTACTCATGCCCTTGAAGGCTCGCAAAGAAAAATAGGCGAAAGCGTATTCATCTTTACTCCTTCCAACATAAATATTTCTCAGGAATTTGTAAATTCGAAATTGACAACAGATGCAATGTGGACAAAATCATAAAGTTCGTTGATGGTCTGTTTGTATTACGAAAATAGAGAGTAGTGGTGCATATTTAGCACATATGAAATAATTAAGCCTCTTAAAATTTAAGAGGCTTTTATTTTATTTATTTATAAATTTTAAACTTCTTGAGCTTCAATATTATCAAAGTTTTCTTTTGCCATTCTTTGAATTTCTTTTGCATTTTGATAATTTTGCTGTGCTTTATTCTTTATATCGTTTGATAAATTACCGCGCAGTTTTTCTTGCGCATAAATTCCGCCCAATGCCGAAATATACGGAATTATATCTGCGGCAACGTTAAATTTGGTTTGATGTTTGGAAATAAAAGGATTAACTTTTGTGTTAACAAACGAACCGAATTTTGAACCGTTAATTTCTTTTCCCAAGGTTTGAAATTCGGAGCTTATAAAATTTGATACGCTCGGAGCAAATTTATTTAATACTTTATTTGCACCTTTTGCTATTGAAACGGCGCCTATTGCACAAGCTAATGCAGTTCCGACTGCGGCGCCGAATTTAATAAAATTTGTTTTAAGGCTGTTTTTTTCATTTTCATTAACTCTTTTATCAATAACGGCATCCGTGATATCTATTGCCTTGTTCATTGTTTTGATAAGAGCTAAAAATCCCAACCCTCTTGCTGCTTTTGCAGATAATTTATCGGGTTGGGATAAAACTAAACTTGTTCCTATTACTGTTGCAACTATCACAGGTACTGCTTTTAAAATTTGCATTTTTCCGCTCTTTTTCACGTCTCGATACGCTTTAGCTACACTATGTGCCGTTAATGTCGCATCATCCATCTGCTCAAAATGTTTATAGCGCACCTTTGAATTTCTCTGCACGGAGTTCCCCTGTCCTTTAAAATTCATTCGTCTGCGCGGTTTACAGCAGTCAATAGTATTAAAAATTTTCATTTTTCCTCACAAAAGGCTTTTCTTGCACAATAAAATTGTGAATATAATTATTGTATCTTATTTAAAAAAAAATGCAACATCTTTTTAATTGTATTATTAACAATTATTAATTTATGATTAAATATCAATAAAGATTTAAAATTTAAAAATCTTATTATGTTATAATTTTCCTATAGCTTAATTTGCGGGGAAAGATGAACTATATCAAATTTGTTGATGTTACAAACAGAGACGGCGTGCAAACCTCAAGGCTGGGGCTTGCAAAGCTTCAAAAGACCATTATTAATTTAATGCTTAATGAGATGGGTATAACTCAATCCGAGTTTGGTTTTCCTACAACAAAGCACGAACTTAATTATTTAAATGCAAATCTTGAATTGGTGGACAGAGGCGTTATAAATAAAACAAAACTTTCAGGCTGGATGAGAGCTTTAAAATCAGACGTTATAGAGTCATTTAAAAATGTTCCCAAGCTTCAATACGTTAATTTATCCCAATCGACTTCGGACCAGATGATTAACGGTAAATATTTAGGTAAGAAAACAAGAAAAGATGTTCTAAACGATACTTTAGAAGCAATTAACGAAGCAATTAACCAAAATGCAAAAATCATCGGAGTTAACGCTGAAGATGCTTCAAGGTCTGATTTGGATTATTTAATTGAATATGCTAAAGAATGCAAAAAATATGGCGCTCAGCGCTTCAGATATTGCGACACTTTAGGTTATGACGACCCTCAAACGGCGTATGAAAGAATTTTTGCACTGGCTAAAGAAACGCAAATGGACATAGAGCTTCATTTCCACAACGACCTTGGAATGGCTGTTGCCTGTTCGGTAATGGGTGCTCGTGCCGCAATTGATGCCGGAGTTGACGCTTGGATTAATACTGCTATAAACGGGATGGGAGAACGTGCCGGAAATGCTGATTTAGTTTCATGTATTTTGGCTGTTACAAAATCTTCGGGATTTAAAGATAAATATAAAATTGACCCGCAAATTGATATTTCAAAAGCATGGAAGCTTGCAAAATACACTTCATACGCTTTCGGAGTGCCGATTGCAATGAATCAGGTAGCAGTAGGCGCAAACGCTTTTGCGCATGAATCGGGAATTCACGCAGACGGCGCACTTAAAGACAGAAGAAACTATGAACTTTATGATTTTGAGGAGCTGGGCAGAGGCGAACCCGAAATAATTGAAACGGGCAGAATGATAACAGTCGGCGAATACGCAGGAATTAAGGGTTTTAGAAATGTATTTCATAATTTAGAACTTGAGTTTCATGATGAAGATGAAGCAAGAAATATTCTTGAACTTGCCCGCTATGCAAACGTTCACACTCAAAAACCCCTGACCGATAGCGAACTTAAGTTTATTTATTTTTATCCCAATATTGCGGCAAAAATAATGAAAGTTGACCCTTATTATGCTCCAAAAGGCGCATTAAAAGAAAGAATGGAAAGATTGGAACACGTCTGCGGTTCTAAAATTATTTAAAGTTATGAAAAAAATATTTATAGATACTCTTGGTTGTCAAATGAATAAGTCGGATAGCGAGCGGATTTTAGGCTTGTTATCTAATTTTGATTATGTTGAAGTTAAAGACGAAAATGAAGCTGATTTATTTATCGTAAATACTTGCGCAATAAGGCAGTTATCCGTTGATAAAGTTTATTCAAGAGTAGGCAATTGGTCAAGAATTAAAAAACAAGCAAAAAAGCAGGGTAAAGATATTAAAATTGCTATTTGCGGATGTGTTGCGCAATTGGAAAAAGAAGATTTATTAAAAAAATTCCCTTATGTTGATTTAATTTTTAACAGTGCAAATATTGCACAGCTTCCGAATTTAATTAAACAAGTGAAGGATAAAAAGGTAATTGCGCTTGATTTTAAACCGATAGCGGAAACAGATTATAATGTTTCAAGAGCAAGCAATATTTCTGCTTGGCTTCCTATAATGGAAGCCAAGCAGAAATATTGCTTGCTCTTGAAACATTATAATCTG
>CANQAW010000123.1 GCA_947589525.1 Candidatus Gastranaerophilales bacterium | reverse complement strand
GGTTTGTTGTATGAATTGAAACAAATAAAGGCGATATGTGGTACTTTTCAATCCTTTCCCAATCCTGCTCTTTAAGGTTTGTTAAAGTAACATAAGTTCCTTGAATGTATGATAATCTCCAATCGTCGTCTTTAATATAAAGCGTATCTCTTAAACCTTCGGGCTGTTGGTCGACAAAACAAAAAATACAGTGATTTAGACACCTTTTAACTTCATCAAAAACAGCGCTTGTAAAAACAATGCCGAGGTCTTCATCTGTATCCTTTTCGATTTCTATTTCTTCAATTTCGCCGTTTTGATGTTCGACGAGCAAATTTATTATTTCATCATTAATTAAAAAACTGTATTCAATTATATCAATCGGGGTTTTAGAATTAACAGAAATTATTTTATCATTTTTTTTAATACCAATTTCCTGCGCAATTGAATTTTTAATTACACTGTCAACAATCATATTTGTCATAACAATTTAAGCAATTCCTGCACTTCTTTCAAAGTGGTTTCAACGGTTTGTTTTTGCACTTCGTTTAAATTTATATATTCGTTTTTTAATCCTTTTTCAAGCTTTATTTTATACAGTTCAAGATTATAAGACAAATTTAACTTAAATTCCGCTAATTCCTCTTTAGTTAAAACATTGCAACAATACAGAAGAATTTTTGCCGTATTTAAAATATGATAAGGATTTTTTTCTTTATAATTCAAAATTAAATCGCTCAAATGCTTTTTGCCTGTTTGAGTAATTGAATAGGTCTTAGAGAGCATTCCGCCCTCGGTTGTTTTTTGCTCATATTCAACACAACCTAACTTTTCGAGTCTTTTAAGAGCAGGATTAACGGTTCCTGCGCTTGATTTTAAATAAGCAAAGAAAAATTCGTCAATAATTTTGCAAATGCGGTAAATGGTTGCATCGTATTTATTTAAAATATACAATATAACAATTTCAAACATAATCTTATATTATCATATTTGAGATAATAATAAAAATAAATAACGTTCATTTTGTATGTAAATTTGTAAAGAAAAATTATAATATTATATAAAATATTTCCCTTTTATTATATTATTTTGATGGATATCCCCAACATAAGGAATTAGTTTAATTGCAAAACAATTTCGACAGTCTTGATAATCTTGAAGTAAGGGTGCAAAAATCCTCGGTGGTACAAGAAAGAGCGGGTCTGGTCGCTGTTTATATGTACAAACAATTCATGGAGTTTCACAAAGCTTCGGTTAATACTAACGATATGTTTTCTAAAATTCTTGAGAATTTATCACAAGTTTTGGAATATTTAAAGCAATCGTTAAATATCAGAAATGTTCCCACCGGCAATGTTTCTTTTCAGGTAGATAACGCTAAAACGCTTGCCATAGTTAATATTTTATGGCATAAAATAAGCTTTACTTCAAGATTTAATGTATCCCCGAAAGCGCTTCCGAGAAAAGGTTCTGCGCCGATGTTTTGCGGAAGAATTTTTGCAATTAACGGAGATTTTTCCGAACTTATCAAAGATGAAGAAGATTACGAAAAGCAAATGGATATTCTGCTTGCAAACGAAATTGCTTCTTTGTATGTTCCTGCCGAAGTTAATCAGGGAACAATTATGACAATCCGTCATAAAGATAACCAAGAGCTGTTTATAAGCCAAATAGATGCTCCGAGAGAATTTCTTTTAAAAGTTATTGAAATAGTTTGTGCGGGCGGTGAATTTCATAAACAAAACACCAAAAAAACCGGATTTATTTTCTAAACATTTTGAGCACAAACGATTTTTTTCATTAATTTTTGAAAAAAGCTCATTGCGGGAGCTTCAACTATACTTGCCAATGCTCTTAATTCTTTTTCATATTGTAAACTTACGGGATTATATTCGCATAACTCTAAATCGTTTTCGTATTCCATTTTTTTATCCTTTTACTTACTAACCTCATAAAATTAATTTCGACATGATGCAGTTAAAACTTTATAATTTTCAAGCGTTTGTTTACATTAGTTAACATTTATTTTTGTAAAAATATTCTATTTTATCTGTACAAAACAATATTTTAAGCGCAGAATAGGAATAGTAATGAGGGGGGAATTAAATGAAAATCAATGCTATCGACAGTTTAAGCTACAAAGGTGTTTCAAAATATGCACTTGACAAGTACCTGCAAAAATATCCGCAAGAAGAATATTCAAAAAAATTTATGAATTTTGTAAAACAACAAAGTCAAAATAAAAATTTTCATATTCATTATGATGATTTAGAAGAAGGGTTTATTGTAGCAAAATCAAATTATTTTGTAGAAAAAGACCTTTATAACTACACAAAAACATACAGAAATTTTGAAAAAAATCCGGAAAGTTTAAAAAGAATTTTTGATGATATTTATAAAGCGGGAGATTACGCAAATAAACTTGAACAAAATTATTCTTCGCCCAAAAGCGATTACGGAAAACTTGTTGACTATATAGTATAAATTTTGTTATAGAATTAAAATTATGAATTGTTATTTCTTTGGAACGTTCAATCCTATACATTTAGGACATATAGAAATTGCAAGAAGAGTAAAAGAGGAGTTTGGTTTCGGCAAAATTATCTTTATTCCTTCTTATATGCCGCCGCATAAATTTAATGACCTTGCAAGTTTTAAAGACAGGTTTTGTATGACTCAATTAGCCGCAGGGGAAGAAAACGTATCCGATATAGAATTAAAACTTCCTGCTCCGAGTTATACCTACAGAACCATAAATCATCTTTGCGAAGTTAATAAAGTTGATAAAATTAATTTTTTGATAGGTTATGACCAGTTTTTTAAAATTGAAAGCTGGAGAGAACCTCAAATTTTAAAAGAAAAATTAAATTTTATTGTTTACCCGAGAAAATTTAAAAACGGACAAACCTTAAGTGAAAAAGCTTTTGATTATCTTAAAAATAAAGGATACGGCTTTAAAATTATAAAAATGGATTTTTTGGATATTTCTTCCGAAATGATTAGAGAATTGGTATATAAAAATAAAGATATTACGGGATTAACAACAAAAGAAGTGAGAGAGTACATTGAAAGAAATAACTTATATAAAAGATTATCTAAAGAAAAATCTATCATCTAAAAGATATGAACATTCGCTTGGCTGTGCGCAATGTGCGCAGGAGCTTGCTCAAATATATAATTTGGATAAAGATAAAGCTTATCTTGCAGGTTTAGTTCATGATTGTGCAAAAAATATGGAAGATATAAAACTGCTTGATATTATAAATAACAAAGTCAAAACAGGCTTTGATACGGCCGAACTTAAAAATCCAAAAACCTATCATGCTATAGCGGGGCAATATATTGCACAAAAAGAATTTGAAATTGAAGATAGAGAAATTTTAAACGCAATAAGAAAACACACAATAGGCTCTGTTGATATGACTACATTTGATAAAATTATTTTTCTTGCGGACAAAATTGAACCCAGCGCAAGGGATGAAAAATATTCCAAAAAATTATGGAAAATATTAGAAAAAAACAAAGGTATTTTAGGGCTTAATTTGGCGCTTTTTAAATGTTTTCAGGAAACAATAAAAAGCCTTGTTAAAAGAAAACTCTATATCTGCCCGATAACAATAGATGTTTATAATAATCTTGAAGAAAGTGTCGGAGAGCTTTTAGAAGATGAGGACTAACTTTTAAAAACGGTTATTCCTTTTAGGTTTTTTTGTTTTGCATATCTTATAATTTTATCAATATCGGTTATATCTGCGTTTTTTTCAAGATGAATTGTTGTTGAAATTTGACCTTCAATTAAATTTTGAACGGTTGAAATTGTATTAATTTGACTTATATAATCAACATCTTTTTTAGGCTCAATTGACGGAGTGGTTTTTAAAAAACGAGAAATTGTCCCCGCAGGAGAAAGCGCAACTTTTGCGCCTGCGGATTTAATTGTTTTTATTATTTGAGAAGTTAATTGAAGTGCTTCAGGGCTTGCGTATTTCAAATTTAATTTATCAAGAAGCTCCTGATAACCCAAAATTGAAATATAAGAGTTATTATCAATTCTTTTAAGAGCTTTGTTTAAAATGTTTGAAGCATCTTTTAATTTTATATAATCAAAAGAAGAAGAATTTATAAATTTAGATAAATTAATCTGCCCTAAAGTAAAGCTTTCTCCCTGCTTTAGAGCACATGCCGCACAGGGGTCTGTCAGATAATTTTTATCATTTGAAAAAATAATCCCCGGTTC
This sequence comes from Candidatus Gastranaerophilales bacterium, assembly GCA_947589525.1. Taxonomy (GTDB): domain Bacteria; phylum Cyanobacteriota; class Vampirovibrionia; order Gastranaerophilales; family Gastranaerophilaceae; genus RUG14156. The sequence continues at coordinate 1,256 of CANQAW010000123.1, read as the reverse complement.
TCCTTTTTTTAACATTGAATTTAATAAAGTGTTATATATTTCTCTTGCGGGTATTTTTTTTCCGTTAGACAAAGTTATGGTTGAATTATTATCCGCTAAAGATAAAAATTTATCATCCATTATAACCGACAAATCAAAGCACCAGTTTTTATAATCAGAATTATCCTTTAGAGTTATAAAATCCAAAATATTTTTATTATATATATCTAAAAGCGCAATCCCTGCGCTCGGACGGTTTAAATAAGGGGAGCGAAAACAAAAAAACGAATTAATTTTTTTAATTTCCGAAACGGGATTATCAAACTCGGAAAAATTTAACCCTATTCCTTGTCCTTTTTGAAGATATTTTTCAAGATAAAAGCAATTTTCAAAAGAAGATTTTAAAGGGTTTAATTTAAGCGCTACGGCACTTTGAGGGTTGTTTAAATCAGCATAAGCATTTGAAGACAAACTTATATAACCCGATTTTAAATAATTTGCAAAAGTTTTATACGAAATATTATCATCGGGAAAAATTTTTTTTGAAATATTATCTAAAAAAGAATTAATATCCTGATTTTGAGAAATTATTTTTCTTTTTACAAGAACCTGCTTATCTAAAATTTGATTTTCGGATTTTAGATTGTAACTTTTAAATTTTACGGGATAATAACTTTTTATCGGAGTAATTTTCATCTTTTACAGGTCTTTTAAATCTTGAGTTGCATCAAGCCTTTTAACCAGAGCTTTGATGTCGCCTTTTAATTTAAAATACTCCTGAAATTTTTTTGTTGTCCTAATGTTAAAACTTCTTCCGTTTTTATCTTTATTTTTTGAAATTAAACCCTGCTCCAATAAAATTGCAATATGCTCGTATGCGTTTGAGCGAAGCTCTTTAAGAGCGGTCTGGCGGATTGGCTCTTTAAGAGCAATTACGGTTAGCGTTTTTAAAACGGCAGGTGATAATTCAACGGGACAAAGCTTTTCAACTATATCCATATACTGCGCTTTAACTTGAATGATATATCCGTCTTCATCATCTATTTCTAAAGCACCCTGCCTTGAAGAATAATCAAAAACCAAATCCAAAAGTGCATTTTCAACCGCTTCTTCTTCCGTATTTAAAATTTGAGCAATTTCCGACGGGTGCATTGCTTTTGATGTTATAAACAAAACTGCTTCTATTTTTGATTTTAATTCTTCAATTTCCACTTTGCGTTTCCTGTTTTAAATCTTTTTTGTCTGCTTTTACGGCGTATAATTTTCCGTAAAATTCT
>CANQAW010000122.1 GCA_947589525.1 Candidatus Gastranaerophilales bacterium | reverse complement strand
TTTTTAATAAATAAAAGGCGACACCCGGATTCGAACCGGGGGTAAGAGCTTTGCAGGCTCCTGCCTTACCGCTTGGCCATGTCGCCTCGAACTATTATCATGGTATAAGATAAATATAATATGTCAATAAACATAATGATTATTTAAACATTGTTTTACTTCTTGATTGCCTGTGGAAAGTTATTGCAAATCTGTGTGCTTCGTCTCTTATTCTTTGAAACAGGTGAAGCGCAGGAGAACTTTGTGCAAAAATTACGGGTGCGGATTGGTCAGGTAAAAATATTTCTTCTTCTCTTTTGGCTAAAGATACTATGTTAAGTTTTAAATCAAACTCTTTTGCAACGTCAACAACACTTGATAACTGTCCTTTTCCTCCGTCTATTATTATTAAATCGGGTATTGGCGTTTTGACTTCTGTAAACCTTTTAAATCTTCGAGACAGTACTTCTTTCATGGATTTAAAATCGTCCACTTCACCTTTTTGTATTGTTTTTAGCTTATATTTTCGATACATTGATTTTTTAGGCTGTCCGTTTTCGAAATATACCCCCGAAGCTACGGTATTTGTTCCTTGTATGTGTGATATATCGTAGCATTCTATGGTATGGGGAAATTTGTCCAGTTTTAATTTTTCTTGAATATAACAGCCTATTTCGTTGTAATCATTTTGAATTTTTGATAATTCTTTTAGTTTTAATTGCTCAAGGTTATAATCCGCATTTTTCTGCGCTAAACCAATTAATTCTTTGTCTTTTTTACCTTTAGCTGTTGTAATTTTAACTTCTTTTTTCAATCTTAATGTCAGCCATTGTTGATATACTTCAACATCATCAAAGAGGTTTGTTAAGATTATTTTTTGAGGCAGTTGCTCATCATCAAGCATTATATAATACTGTCTTAGCGCACTTTCCGTTATTTCTGACAGATTTTCTTTATCAATTGAATTTTGAGTAAAAGAAAAGTCTTTTTTACTTATTAATCTCCCTTGTCTTATTAACAGTATGCTTATGCAGATTAAGTTTGCATCGGAAGACAGTGCTATATAATCATAATTTGAATTTGTTGAATTGATTATGACGTTTTGTTTTTCAAGAGTTTTTTCTATATCTCTAATGCTGTTTCGATATAAAAGCGCTTTTTCGAATTCTTGCTTTGAAGATGCTAAATCCATCTGCTTTTTCAGAACTTTTAAAAGCTCCTTTCTTTTTCCCGACAAAAACAAAGAAACATTTTTAATAATATTTGCGTAATCTTGTTTTGTTATTTTATTTTGGCATGTACCGCAACACTGACCAATATCGTAATATAAACATGTGCGGGTTTTGTACTTTGGGGTTTTACATTTTTTTATCGGGAATATTTTATTTATAAGCTCTAATGTTGCATGCATTGCCCGAGCATCCGTATATGGCCCGTAGTATTTGCCTTTTAGCGCATTTTTATTTGCTTTTCTTGCTATTATAATTCTGGGATAGTCTTCATTTGTTATAACGAAATAAGGAAATTTTTTATCATCTTTTAAAAGAACGTTGTATTTGGGTTTGTGCTTTTTTATAAGTTCGTTTTCTAAAATTAAAGCTTCAATTTCAGAGTTTACTACAATACATTCAATACGCTCAATTTGAGGAACCATAACTTGCAGTTTGGGTGAATTTTTTTTGTCTCCCATAAAATAACTGTTGACTCTGTTGTATAAATTTTTTGCTTTACCGATATATATAATTTCGCCCGATTTGTCAAAATATTGATAACAACCGGGTAATTTCGGCATTAATTTAACCTGTTTTTTTATTTCCTCGTTTTTAAAACTCATATAAATATATTAACATACTATGTTTTAAACGGAAATTTGTTATATATCTTATTTTCGTGGAACTAAAAAGCTGTAATAAAAAGGTGTAATGCGGTCATAGAAAGTCAGGTAGATTATGATATTAGAATTTAAAGTTGATGAATTATCGGTGCAGGGTGCTTGGTTAAAAACTTTATACGATTTGATTGAAGAGTTAAACTGCAAATGTCAAACTTTTATGGAAGAAAAATATAACACGAACAGAAACTGTTTTGCTCCCGTTCGTGTTGTAAAAATTATGGGTTCTAACCCAATGTTAAGCTGGTTAAAATTGAGAATGGAAAGATATAATCATTTTATTGATTCTCTAAATTCTCAAGATACATTTAGTGCAACTTTTCTTGATGAAGATGATGAAGAAGCACTTTAATTAGCAAAGTGCAAATTCTACGTTTAAAAACTCGTTTGTTGCATAGTTTACTTGAAGTTCTTGTATTTTGGCATTCATCTTTTTGTTATCAAGTTCAACTTCCCAAACTGCATCTTTGTTGTTTTTGTACATCATTTCAAATTCGTGAGTGTTTAATTGAATGCTTGTTGCATCCATTCCTTTGCCGTATACAGACCCCGGTAAAAAGCCTGCGGTTCTGATTTGACGAGGATTTTTATCTGTATCTCTTTTTGTTGCTTTAATTGTAGCGTTTGCCATTTTATTCTCCTTGACTTAATATTATGCTTAATTTTTAATATTGGTGTACATCTATTATATTTGTTAAATAAAAAAATGCAATTTTTATCAAAAATAGTTTTAAATAAATTTATAAAAAAAGAAATTCAAAATGTCGGTTTTGAGTCAAGTTATATTAACGAAGCTTGCAAAAAACATACGTTTATATCCGTAAAAATTTTCGATTTAACTTCCGTGCAGGCAAATATATTAAAACAAACAGCGCTCTCGGCCGGCTGTGATTGCGCCGTAAATCGGGGAGTAATAAATTGCAGTGTTGATAAATCGGATTGTATTTTATCGGGCAGTGTATCTCAAATTAAACTTGTCTCTAAAAAACTTCTAAAGCAGAAGTTTGGTCTTTCCGAGCTTTCTGATAATTTGTTGCGTCAAATCGAAAATATTCAAACGTCCCCAAAAAGACCTCAAATAATGGGGATTTTAAATTTAACACCCGACTCTTTTTCAGACGGCGGTGAATATTTGGAAATTGAAAAAGCTGTTAATCATGCAATTGATATGATTGATTGCGGAGCTGATATTATAGATGTCGGCGCTCAATCAACACGTCCCAATGCGGATGCTGTCGATGTTGCTTATGAAATACAAAAAACCGTGCCGATTGTTACTGCTCTTAAAACCGCATATCCTCATATACAAATAAGCGTTGATACCATGTCATTGGGTTGTCTTGAAGCTGTTCTTGAATGCGGGTGCGATATTGTAAATGATGTAAGTTTTTTGTCTAACCCCGAGTTTGCCCGCCTTTGCGAAAGACACAATAAGAAACTTGTTATAATGCATTCCCGCGGTAATTCTAAGACCATGGACGGTTTAGTTGATTATGAATATATTACGGATGATATATATAAACAGTTGTATAAAAAAGCCCTTACGGCTCAAGAGCAAGGTTTAAAAAAAGATAATATTATAGTTGATTTAGGGTTTGGTTTTGCAAAAACAATTTCGCAAAATTATGACTTATTAAAAAGAATTAAAGAATTTTCTTCTCTGGGATATCCTATTTTGGCGGGAGTTTCCAGAAAAAGATTTATGCAGGATACAATTAACACAAAAGAGCCCAAAGATGCTGATTTTATAAGCGCCGTATGTGCAGGATATTTAATTGACAACGGGGTTGAATATATAAGGGTTCATGATGTAAGTTTGACAAATCAGGTAAGAAATTTTTACGACAGATTATACGAATTTAATTAAAAAACGCCTCTTTTTAATAAAGAGGCGTTTTTATTTTTTATTGTTATTATTTATTTTCTATAACTGCTTGGGCTGCCGCAAGTGCCGCTTGAGGAATTCTGAAGGGTGAACAAGAAACGTAGTTTAGACCGATTTTGTGTGCAAATTTAACACTATCGGGGTCTCCGCCGTGTTCTCCGCAAATTCCGCCAATAAGTTTTGGATTAACTTTCTTTCCTTTTTCCATTGACATTTTAATCAATTCTCCGACACCTTTGAAATCAAGTGTATCAAAAGGATTATAAGGAAGAATTTTTTGTTCCACATAACGTTTTAAGAATTTTCCTTCAGCGTCGTCTCTTGAATAACCGAAGGTCATTTGTGTTAAATCGTTTGTACCGAATGAGAAAAATTCGGCGTAAGGTGCAATTTCGTCCGCCGTAATAGCCGCACGGGGAATTTCAATCATTGTGCCGAATTTATATTCAACTTCAATTCCTTTTTCTTTCATAACGTCACGTGCGACTTTAACAAGGTCTTCTTTTGCTGTTTTAAGCTCGTTGACGTGTCCTACAAGCGGTATCATAACATAAGGCATTACGTTAATACCCAGCTTTTTAACATCACATGCCGCAGAGAATATTGCTCTTACCTGCATTTCGTTAATTTCGGGATATGTTAAACCAAGTCTGCATCCGCGAAGTCCCATCATCGGGTTTGATTCCGACAAGTTCTCAACTATTTCAAGCATTTTTTCATCTTCAAGATAGTTTTGATTTAGAGCTTTTTTGGTTGCCACTGTAGCAATTAATTCTTCTTTAGAAGGTAAAAATTCGTGCAAAGGCGGGTCTAAAAGACGAATTGTCATAGGTCTTTCGCCCAGCGCTTTAAACATTCCAAAGAAATCTTCATATTGCATCGGAAGAAGTTTATCAAGCGCTTCTTTTCTCGCTTCGGGAGTTCCCGCTATAATCATTTTTTGAACCCAAGGAAGTCTGTCAGGGTCCATAAACATATGTTCGGTTCTGCAAAGACCAATACCTTGAGCTTTAAATTTAAGAGCGTTTTCAACGTCTTTTACCGTATCGGCGTTAGCTTCAATTGTCATTGTTTTAATTTCATCCACCCAGTTAAAGAATGTTTTGAAATTATCATCAATTTCGGCATCTGCCAGCTTAACTGCGCCATCCATTACGATACCTTTTCCGCCATCTAAAGAAATTACCGAGTCTTTAGGATAAACAGTACCGTCTGAAGCAATTAAAACTTCTTTTTGTAAGTCAATTTTTATATCTTCACATCCTGCAACGCAAGGTATTCCCATACCTTTTGCAACAACTGCAGCATGCGATGTAGCTCCGCCTCTTAAAGTTAAAACACCTTGAGAAACTGCCATACCGTGAATATCATCAGGGCAGGTTTCTATTCTGACCAGAATAACTTTTTCGCCTTTTTCGCCTCGTTGTGCAGCTTCTTCGGTATCAAAAACGATTTTACCAACCGCAGCACCGGGGGAAGCATTAACACCATGTGCTATAACTTTTGATAGTTTAAGAGCGGTTTCATCGAAACAGGGAAGTAAGATTTGATTTACCGTATAAGGGTCAACAAGTTGAAGTGCTCTTTCTTTCGTGATAATTCCTTCTTTTTGCATTTCAACTGCTATTCTAACCCCTGCTTTTGCGGTTCTTTTACCGTTCCTTGTTTGAAGAATGTATAATTTACCTTTTTCAATGGTAAATTCCATATCTTGAACGTCTTTATAGCCGTTTTCAAGTTTTTTCGCAATGTCTACATACTGCTTATATAAATC
>CANQAW010000121.1 GCA_947589525.1 Candidatus Gastranaerophilales bacterium | reverse complement strand
TTTTTGTGAGGGACATTAATGTCCTTAGCAAAATTTTTGTGAGTAATTTTCTCATTAAAATTATACACAAAATTTTTTATTAAGTCATTATTACGCACAAAGGAGGCAATATGTCAGAACAAGATATGCAAGAAGAAATCAATAAAGAGATTGAAAAATGGAGAAAATCAAAAGATAACACTCCTTTAATCATTGAATTTGAGGAAGGAGAAAAATATATTTTCTTAAAAAATGCAGCATAAAGAAAACCGTATCGGAGTAATCCGGTACGGTTTTTTGTTGCTTGAACAGAAAGGAGAAAAGAATTAGTTTAGCTGAATATTACAAGCTGATTGTTAGGCGTTTGAAAAGCGTCAACGTGTACCCAAGTGGGAGTTTTTTTAAACGATTCTAAACGTCTGAATTTTTTTAATTTCTTTGTCTTTATTAAATTTGCAATATGAGTATGCAATAACTCATATTTTCCGTTTTTAGGCTTTAAATCAAAGCCGCAAGCAAGACAATGAGCGGATAAATAAATGCCTTTTTTCAATCTAACTAAACTATCTACATTAGACCTTAAACCGCTTTCATTATAAGATCCTTTTGCATACCAGTTATTTATAATAATCTCTGATCCCCAAGTTTCTCTTATTGTATCAAGATCCGCCAAAACATCCTCATCAAAAAATTGATAACTTTGATCCCCGAATCTTAAATATACATCACGGCTCACAAGCTCCTTAGCCTTAAAATATTTGCATTTATACATAATTAAACTCCTATTGTATTTTCTAAATCAGAAATTCTATGATCTTGAATATCCCGACTTTTTTCAAGCTCATAAACACGCAATATAAAATTATTGTGTTTTTCCAATTTATCATCCATATTTTTAAATCTAAAATTGATAAGTTCCTTAAAGCCCTCCAATTTTCCAATATAGATTCCGCAAATTAAAATATTTGCTATAAGTGTGATAATTGCAACGATAACAGAAAGCCAAATTCCTAAATTTGATAACATTACAAAACCCCCTTATAAAGTCTTGTAAGATCAATTTTTTCTTTTCCGGAGAATAACCAGCCGATATTTAGATTTACGGCACAACGCATAAGATTTATACGCCAGTTTTTTATATTACCAGTAGCTTTCATCATTCTTTTAAATTTTGAGTTTGCTTGATTGAAAGTAACTGGTTCAACGCTTAAATACTCTATCGGAATATCCTCACAAACGGGGATAATGGTATATTCCTCTCCTTTTACCTTTTTAAAATCCCTCAAATATCCCTTTTTTATCAATTCATCTTTTGTCAAATGAACCTTAACGCATTGATGATAACGACAATCAAAATCGTGTCCTATTGCTGGTCTAATATCCCATTTCATTTTACCGCCCCCAAGAAAAGCGATCCAATCCGGTATCGTGTAGCCGTCTGTTACAAAATGACGGGGGACAAGATAAATAGAGCCGTCTTGATCCAAAAATAATTGATTGTGTTTTGTGTACCAATAGTTAGGTTCAGCACTTTGCCCTATTTCTGCATAAAAGGTTAAAAATTCCATAATCCCCAAATCTCCCCATATTTAATTTTTTTGTGTCTTAAAGCCTTTATTGATAAAACAAAACCAAGTACGATTAATATTTATGATCGTAATATTTTGTTTTTCGTTATTCGGATTAGATTCTTTAACCTCTGTACTAATCTGTTTATCATTCGTTTGTGTAGTAGTATCAGCAGCGAAAGTAACACCGCCAAAAGAAAGTAACCCAAAAAGAAAAAATGCAATAATTTTTTTCATAAAATCCTCCTTATTAACCAAAAAACGCTTTTTGATAAGCGTTTGTAACTTCTAACTCAAATTTTTCATATTCCGTAAAATCCATAGCGGGACTTGATTTTTGTAATGATTTTAAGTATTCATCCGTAAAATCTTTTTCAAAATCGGGCTTTTCATAATATATAAAAGCTCTTTCGGGTAAACCGTTCAATTTTGCAATCTCTTTATATTGCGGCAACAATGAGATAAAATCTATTTGAGTGCCGTTTTTTAATGTAGGTTTAAACCTTATATATCCCAGCGAAGTTAAGAAAAAGTCTTTTTCAAACTCTTTTTTTCTCAAAATCGGCATTTTTGATTTTTTAGTCAAGACGCCGTTTTCAACAAAATAAAAATTGTCAAAATCATTTTTAATTTTGTCGTGTTCTTCTTCCGATATAAGCAAAAACGGATCCGGCACTATAAGATTTTCATTATATCCCTCTCCGATTTCTCCTGTTGTTTTGTCATATCTTAATTTAATCATTTATTATCTCCTCCGCTTCTTCTACGGTAAAACCAAGCCTAAATAAAGATGTCGTTTTATCCTCTCTTAATTCTTGTTGCATACCGTCTATAACTCTATGATTTTCGTCGTTGATACCCGTTTTATCTCCAAGTAATTCAACATCAAACCAATTAAACCTATTTTCAAGCATTTGTTTTAGTTTTAATTTTGCTGCCTCTTTTAGGTTTTCATCCGCCAAACAATTTAATAAATCTTGTTTTGTGTTAAAAAATTTCGGTAATCCTCTCATTTTTCCTCCTTATGCTAATACTAACATACCGTCTTTTCGTACTATCGTTGCGTCGAGCGTTTCGCCTTTGTCGATCATTTCGGGCGATAAATATTTGTCGATTAAATACATTAAGTTAGGCGAGCCGGTAAAGAACATATACGGCTTGCCGTCATAGTAAAATTCAACCGCCATACAATTTGTGCCTTGTTTTTTACTTGATTTTGTAACTTTAAAATAAGATATTTTAATAGGTTTTCCGAGCCAGTCTTTAATATCGACCTTATCTCCTTTTACCTTTCTCAAATTCTTATCTCTTTCATCACAGATTTTTGAAAAATCAACCATAGCCAACTCCTTTAAATAATCTAATTTTGTTTTTTTAATAAAATTATTTGTATTAGCCCACTTTACCCAGCCATAAGTGCTTTCTATAATGGATCTAAATTTTTTGACAGATATTTCTCCGTCCTCGTATTTTCTCAATACTTCCGGCAATCTTTTTTTAACTTTTTTCGCCGTTCTTTTACGCAATAACTTATATTTTTTAAAGTGTCTATATCCCATAAAGTCAACGCCTCTTTTTGTAGGGTATAAATCGCTCCTTTTTAAATCCAAATCCAGCTCCGTTTTACAAAATTCAATTATTTTATATTTCGCTTGTGATAATTCCGGTTTATCATTACTAAACAAAAGAAAATCATCATTATAGCGTCCGTAATCTTTTATTCTTAATGTTTCTTTGATGAATCTATCAACACGATCCATATATAAATTTCCGAAGTGTTGAGATAACAGACTTCCAATAGGAGAGTTTTTGCCTCCTCCGATTGAATAAATAATCTCCTTAAAAAGCCATAAAAGATTCGGATCTCCGATTTTTCTTTCGAGTATTTTATATAAAATATCGTGGCTTATTGACGGGTAAAATTGTCTTACATCAAATTGTAAACAATAATCATTTCTTTTAACGTATTCCCAAATTTGTTCAGACGCTTTATGTAATCCTCTTTTCTTAATACAAGCGTATGTTTGTTTTATCAACCAATTAATGAGATATGGTTCAAGAACATTCCAAACGGCTAATTGTATTATTTTATCGGGATTATGCGGCAATTTATATAAAACACGCCTCTTTGGCTCATAAATAACTTGCGTTGTGTACGCAGATGTTTTATAAGTCTTATTTATAAGCATACATTGAATTTTCTTTAAATTTTCTTCTTTGTTTTTCTCAAATTTAATAATATGCTTATATGTTGATTTTTTTCTTTTCGATAACTGATAAGCCCGCTCCAAATTATCCATAGAAACTATTTGTTGCCACAGATTTTTTACTCTTTTAACCATAAACGCCTTGTATTTTTAGTTTTGAAAAAGCTCCAGCTTTCAATTACCTTACTAACAGGAGCTTTTATTTTTTTTCGTGTTTTGCCTCAACTTTCATAGAAGTATTTTGACAAGGTTATAAATTCAGCCGATAGCGAAAATTTAAAAATAAACCTACCGTATCACGCCCCGCCCGCCGTAGTTCGCATTCACATTCGAGCGACCATTATTCGCATTCCGAGAACGGGAACCGCACGAAGAAGAATTGTTCCAATTACCACCCGCACTAAGACAGAGCTTAACAACTTATAACCTTAAAAAATTAGCGACCGGCTACGCCTACGATTACGCCGCACGCAAAGGGAGGCTCACGCCCCGCCCGCCGCAGCTCGCAAGCACATCCGAGCGACCATTATTCGCATTCCGAGAACGGGAACCGCACGAAGAAGAATAGTTCCAAGCACCACCCGCACTAAGACAGTAGGGAATACCATAAGAATTACCCCTATCGTCTGCACCTGTTCCATAGCTTGCAAAACCAGATCCGCCATTAGCACCAAATTGATCGAGCCACTGCCATAAATACCCGCAGCATTCCTCTATAAAGTAACCGGAGATCATTCTTTTTCCGGCGGTATCAAGATGTCCGCCCGAAGTTTTTGGAGAGGGGGCAGCACTTCCGTAAATTGCGGTTTTTTGGTTTGATCCCTCCGCAAACATAGTAAAATCGTTATCCGTTGCAAGTTTTTTATTTAATAATTGCATATCCCATTGATGTAAAATTTGTTGTCTATTATCGGCAACAGTAGCCCCAAATATTGATGTAGGCTCTCCATTTTTTCCGCTTTGCAAATAAATATCTACCCACATATCAATTTTATCAATATAAGCCATACCCTCCGGTTCTGATTGAGGGCGGTGTGTTAAGCACCATACCGAGTTAGGAATAATATCGCCAGCGTTATATCCGATAGCCGGATGTTTAACCCATACACTATTGTTAGCTAAGGCGGGGGCGTTCGATTCTGTAACGGCAGCACATAAAGTATGAAAACCGCCAATTTTTCGAGAATTATAAGCCGAATATCCCGTCGGATATGTAGAATTTGCAGACACTTTAATATCAACTTTTTTAATTGTTTCTTGTGTTTCCTCATCTTCTTCATCTAATTGCACGACATAAACGTAATAATCTTTACCGGCGGTTAATGAGCCAGCTCCGGTATCCATAATTTCATATATGTTATAATTCGTATCTTTATCAATTTGTAAATATCTTACATCATCCTCCGATATTTCAAGTCTGATAATTGTTCCGGCTTTAATAGTTATTTTATTTGAGGCATTAGATACTATAAACGCCTTTTCTTTAAGCGTATTATTGTAATCCGGCATTACTTGAGGCTCTATCGTTGTTTTAAAATCCTCCAAATTTTTTGTAGTATCTTCAATAGAGCTGCTATTTTTTTCGATTTCAACTTTACACGCTTGAAAATTCTCGTTGACCTCTGCCGATTTCGCTTTCGTTGCAGGGCTAAAAATGTGTGGTATGTTCATTTACTCCTCCTTAATATAATTGTTGTAATTTTCCAATATTTCTTGTGTGTATGGCTTTAATTTTCTGTTAGGTTCGTGTCCGAATTGAATAATTTTGACTGCCTCCTCAAC
>CANQAW010000120.1 GCA_947589525.1 Candidatus Gastranaerophilales bacterium | reverse complement strand
TGACGGTTCCGTTACTTCAAGAATGACCGATACAATAAACAGGATGAATTTGTCCGATTCAAAATTAATTCTTGCAACGGGAAGAATGTTTCAAGGGGCGGATTTTGTTGCTTCCGAATTTAAAATTAAAAATCCCGTTGTGTGTTATCAGGGGGCGCAAGTCAGATTAAAGGATAAAATCCTCTGGCAAGCTCCTATCAAGAATGATTTGGTTTATGAAATAATTAATTTTCTAAGAAAGAAAAAAATTCATACTCATTTATACAATAATGATGTTTTATATATAGAAAAAGATGACAAAAAGATAATGCATGAATATTGCAGCGGAAGAGGTACAACATACCGCGTTAAAAATTTTGATGAAATTGAGCCTGAATGCGTGCCTAAAATACTATGCGTTATTGAAGATAAAAATTTAATGAACTCAATTAAAAAAGAATTAAAAGAAAAATATAAAAACATTTTAACTATTGTTCAAAGCTCGTCAAAATATCTTGAAATCAACGATATCAAAGCTTCAAAAGGAAATGCGCTTAACTTTTTAAAAAAATACTATAATCTGGAAACAAGTCAAACGCTTGCCTCGGGCGATCAGGATAACGATATAGACATGTTAAAAAAAGCGGGAATTAAGGTTTGTGTCGGACATAACAGTGAAAAATTGTACCAAATTGCTGATTATAAATGTGAAAGTGTAGATAGCGACGAATTGTGTGATTTAATAGAAAGATTTGTATTATGCGAATAGGCACGGGTTATGACATTCATAAATTAGTCAAAGGCGAAAAATTAATACTGGGCGGAGTGGAAATAGATTACGAAGCGGGTCTTTTAGCACACAGCGACGGAGATGTTCTTGTTCATTCGGTAATTGACGCCATCTTTGGCGCACTGGCACTCAGAGATATCGGCTATCATTTTCCAGACAGTGACGAAAAATATAAAAACGCAAACAGTATAGAACTTTTAAAACAGACATGTGCTATTTTAAAATCGCAAAAATATAAAATCGTAAACATTGATTCAAATATTATTTGCCAAAAACCAAAACTATCGGGCTATATTGATATAATGAGAGAAAATATTGCCCGTGCCTGCAATATTGAACTAAATCAAATTTCAATTAAAGCTAAAACAAACGAACAATTGGATGCAGTCGGAAAATGTCAGGGCATTTCAACAAATGCCGTTGTTTTAATTGAGGAAATAAATTAAATTCTTGATAATATTTTATCTTCTTTTTTCCTGTTTTTTGCAAGCTGTGCTCTTTTATTTCTGTACAGCATATCGCAAAAAGCTTCAATTCTTGTTATGAAACCTGCTTCTCCCGTATGTTCATCTATCGTCAGATTTAAATGTGCTTTGGAGTATAATTTTGCTTTTCTTCTGATGTCTTCAACCATTAAGCTGTCAGGTCCGCATCCAAATGCCGTCAAAGTAATTATTCCGTCAATTTTATCATCCTGAAGATAGTGACCGGCACAGCCCGTCATTTCATGTTGATTTGCCCAGTAGAGAGTGGAATTAAGGCTGTCCATTCCGCCTTTTAATTGTTCTCTTGTTAATTGATATGCGCAATATACTCTTACATCAAGTTTTTCAAGTTTTTTTATAATATCCATCGAAGAATGTTTGTCATATATATTATAGCCATGACCAATCAACGCAATACTGATGGGTTTTTGTTCTTTTTTTGGCGGGATTATTACCTGTCCTTCTTTTGCGTACTTTAATGCTTCATCAAAACCAAGACCGTTTTGAACCATTGTATTAAAGTTATTTTGAACAATAAAACCGCTGTTTTGAGCTTCTTTTATTACTTCAATATCTTTTATGCCGTAATACTGCGCAATTTCTTTTAAGAAGTCTATTAAATCATTATTTTTTTCGGATTTATCTAAAGTTGCTTCAATTATTCTGTAATCTCCCTTAACAACGTTTCTTATTAAATCGGGAAGACCTCTGATTTTAGAACAATTGTAGATTTTTGGCGCTATGGATTGAATGGAAGGAACAAAAATATTTTTAACTCCCTTTTCGATTAATTCCAGAACATGTCCGACATAAATTTTTATGGGTAGGCATGTTTCCGTAACCACCAGACTTGCGCCCTGTGATACGGTTTTTTTTGTTGTTGCACCCGACAGAACTATTTCAATGCCCAATTTATTTAAAAAGCCGTACCAGAAAGGAAAATAGTTATAATACGACATGGCTTTCGGAATACCTATAATTTTTTTATCTTCCATGGTTCTTAAATCCTTTGTGTACTAATCATAATATAAAATAATTTATTTTGTAAAATTTTGTGAGGGTTTTGTGACAATTTTTATTAATTTTTTGTTTTAAGATAATATATAGATAGTTTTTAGGGAACTTAATGTCTTTTCAATATATAAATCCTTATATAGCTCAAAGTGTTTATTGTAACAGTCAAGCCCTGCCTTATGTGCAAAATATTTCTTTTGTGCCTTGCTATGCTCAAAATCCTTTTGACGCAAGTTTTTATAATCAAAATCTGCAGTATCCCTACAATAATCCTTTGTTTCAACCTAATTTTTCAAATAACGATTACTGTTATATAAAAGCAATAACTTCTCCGACAGGCGAGAAGGTTCATATATATCGACTTAAAAACGACCAGACGGTTGCTATAATGCCAAGAAAAAATCAAGCCACCATTATTAAGACTTTTCTTGATGCTGGTTCAATGAACGAAACGGATAGTATTCGAGGCATAAGTCACATGGAAGAGCACATGCTCTTTAAAGGTGCGCAAAATCTTAAAGATGGAGACGTTTTTAAGCTTACGGGTTTAATGGGCGCAAGTACAAATGCTTCAACAGATTATGCTCAGACCGATTATTATATTCAAGCTCCTTATTTTGAAAACAATGATTATAAAAAAGCGCTTGAAATTCAAGGGGATATGATAACAAATCCTAAAAACACCGCCGAAGCACTTCAATCGGAAAAAAATGCAGTTTGTTCCGAAATTTCAATGTGCAATGACAATATTTATTCCATGGCTTTTGACAAGGCCATAAGAAACCTTTTTCAAATTCAATCAAATTCCGACGATTTGGTGGCAGGTTCAATTAAAACGGTTCAAGCTTTAACCTCAGGTGATTTACAAAGACATCATGAAATATATTATGACCCGAAAGATTTGTATACCGTTGTTGTGGGTGATGTTGATACAGCTCAAACAATAGATTTAATATCGAAAAATTTTACAATTCTGCCTAAGAATTATCAAAAACATTTTGAACAAATTAACCCCATACAAAATTCAAAAAGAATTGACATAAGAAGCTCTAAAACAAACACAACGGATGTAGTACTTGCTTTTTGCGGTCCTCGTGCGATTGATGCAAAAGATTTTGTTATTGCCGATATGGTTAATTATTATCTGAGCCAATGTTCCACATCAGATTTGAAAAAAAATCTTGAAAAGATAAATGCCGGATATGATTTTGCATATAAAAAAGTCTCTTTAAACGATACGAACCCTTATGCGCTAATGTCTTTAATAACGGTTAATCCGAACGACGAACAAAAAGGAATAGATATATTTTGGGACAGTATATTAAATCTTCAAAACAATCTTATATCGGACGAGGATTTATCGGCTTTGAAAAAATATATGGAAAAATCAAAATTAATTTCCATGCAAGACAGCACTCAACTGTGCGATTTGCTCGGCATGAGCTTGATGAATAATACTCAAGAATTGTTTAGCCAATATACAAATATTGCAAATTCAATAACCAAAGAAGATATAAGGAATTTTGCAAAAAAATATTTTGATTTAAATAAAGTTTCCATGGTTGTTGTTCATCCTACAAGCGTAAAAGAACAAGATATTAAAAACAATTATGAAAAGTCTAAATATTCTCTAAAACAAAACCCTGTTTCCTTCTGCGGAAGCGGTGACATTTCAACAAAAGATACGCAGGAATATTTAATGCCCAATAACACGCATCTTGCGATAAATAATTCAAATTCCGATTTGTGTGTTTATTCATGGAGCGTTGATACTCCCCCCATAAAACCTAAAAATCCTAACATTCCCGCTGTTTTGGCTTATATGTTTCAAAAAGGCTCGGAATATAAAAATCAGGATGAAGTTGAAAGATACAAAGAATTAAACGGAATTGACGCAGTTGTCGAAGTTTACGGAAAAAGTATTGATATATACGCAAATTGCGCTCCCGAAGATTCTCAAAAAACCCTTGAGCTTATAAAAGAACTTTTATATCATCCGAAGCTTACCCAAAGCGATTTTGACACTGCGAAAAAATTTGTTAAAGAAAATTTAATAGCAAGCCAAAAAGATGCGGGTTCAAACCTGTTAGATAAAATTTATCCGGGATTTTTCCCTACAAAAAATCAAATGTTGGCGCAGATTGACTCGCTGACGCTGGATGACGTTAAAGAATTTTACAGAGAGCTGTTAAAACATGCTTCTTCCAATTTTAGCGCTACTCTGCCAATTCAAAAATATCCTCAATTAAAACAACAGACAATTGATTTTCATCAAAATCAAAAAATTAAATTTAAAGAACATATCAGAAAGCTGACGCCTATATTCCAAGAAAATCCGAAAACTCAAATTGTTGTTGATACGGATGATTTAAATCAGGCGCAAATCTATAAATCATATCAATTTCCTCTGTCCGGAAATGTTGAAGACGAAGCAAAATTTGAACTTTTAAATGCAATACTGGGAGCAAGCGCAAATTCTCGTTTATTCAGCGACTTAAGGTCAAATGAACATCTTGCATACAGCGTTTCTTCAAACATTAAACAATTTGAAAATACAGGTGTAATAACCCTGTCTATCGCAACGACGACCGATGACAAAAATTCGAATGTTATTTCTTTCGACAATGTCGAAAAATCACTTAAGGGTTTTGAAAAGCATACAAATCTTTTAAAAAATGAATTAGTAAGCGATGAAGAGCTAAAGAGTGCTAAAATGATGCTAAAACAAAAATTAATCGGACAATTCCAAAATCCTTTAAGCAAAAACGATTTAATTTTAATGAATATGCAGGAGCCGTTTGGAATTAAAAGAATAGATAAATATCTTGAAGCAATTGATAACGTTACAAAGGAAGATATCTTAAACACCGCAAAATTTGTTTTTTCTTATAATCCTACAATTTCAATTCTTGCAAGTCCCGATACCATAGATTCTCAAATGCCTTATTTAAAAACACAGGGCGAAATTGTTCAAGCATAGATTTTATATTAAATTTTTATTATAAAATTATTATATGGAATTATCCGAATTTTTAGAAAATAAAAATTGTTTTAAACTTGTTTTAGGTGCTAATAATCAAAACTATACAGAAATTAAAAACCTTTGTGCACTGTATAGTTCAATAGGATGCAGGTTCTTTGATATTGAAGCGACTATTGAAGCCTATAGCGCTTTAATTGAGGGTATAACTTATTCGAATATCAAAAGAAAAGATGTATTTGTTTGTGCAAGTGCCGGAGTTAACCAAGACCCTCATTTAACCAAAGTTAAAATTGACTCCCAAAA
>CANQAW010000119.1 GCA_947589525.1 Candidatus Gastranaerophilales bacterium | reverse complement strand
CATTATTTTATCCTCAATTTCGGACAATTTTGCCTCTTCAAAAGCCACATTCAGTTCGTAAGGTAATCTTTTTAAAATATCCGAATTTAAAACTTTTGACAGCTTTAAAATTTTTCTTATTTTTCTGTAGTCAAAAAACAGCTTTATTTTATCAAGCAAATTCTTTTTGTATTTATTTTCAATTTCTTCAATAACCGAAAAAACTTTCTTTGCACATTCCAGCTCATGACAGCTAAGCTTTTGAACAATCAAAACAAGGTCGGATATTGAATCTTTTGAAAGTTCAAATTCCTCGTACAATTGCGAATATTGCTTTTCAAGAGAAAGAATTGATAAAACGCTGTCTTCCATGCGTTTTATATCCTTAAGTAAGTCCTTCATATCGTCGGTATCGGCAGTTAAATTGTCGTTAATATCAATATTCAAATCGGCTTTATCGGATAAAAGCTCTTGAAGCTCGATATTTAATTGTCTTTGATAATTTGCCCTGCCCGCTCTGAGTGCAATATATGGTGCATTTAATTCGTTTAATCTGTCCGCAACAACATCAACCGCTTTATCCATTCTGCTTGCAAACAAGACGGTTTTATTATTTGCGATAAGATGCGCAATCACATTAACTATAGTTTGGCTTTTACCCGTTCCGGGCGGGCCGTAAACGGATAAAAAATCGTTTTCTTCAATTTTTCTTATAACATCCTGCTGAGAATCGGATAAGTTTAAAGGGGTAATAGGGAAAAAATCGGATGCTTTTTTTTCATCCTGAATTAAATCAATTTCCCCGTGTGATTCTAAAAATTCTTGGTTTATAACATTTAATACGGTTTCACGATGTACACCCTGAGGTTTATCCGCTATCTGAATAAGTTCATGCAAAACTCCCGCCGTAACCGTCGGACGTGTCGTTAAAATAATCGCTTTGGAATATTCCAGCGTAAGAGTGTCAACTTTTACTTTTGTAGCATTGTTAATCGTTTCCAAAGAGTCGAAATCAAACTCGCCGTTTTCAATTTTTTCAATAGCGTTGCTAACATCATCACTGTAAAAATCACAATCGTCGGACGAATTAAGTGATGCCGTTTCAAGATTTAGCGAAATATTAATATCGGGAATTATGGATTTTAAAGTAGTAAGAAAAATATTTAAATCCTCAATTTCAAGCGGTAAAGAAGGGACAACATCAAGCAGGCCTTCAAGCATAGCATCAATTTCCTGCTCGTCTTCTTTTTGAATTAATTGAGCGATTGCACCCGTATTTAAAGACAAGCTATCCTCTAAAACGGATAATTTTATTTTCATTCCGTCACGTACAAGCTTAGCGGGAGTATATAAAAGCGGAGTCAGAAATTCATTATTTTTCTTTGATTTCCCGTTTTTACCGACAAGAAAAATATAGCCGTATATCAAATATTTTTCACGCTGATTCATTTCGGATTGAATCATCAGTTCGGTTAGTTTTGAATTTGCACCGTCAAGCTCTTGAACTTGCGGAAACTTAGAAAAAGCAAGCTCACTGCCCTCTAAAAAAATCCACTTATTTTCTTTATCGGCTTTTAGATTTCTGAAAGTAGAAGATTTAACCTCTTCTCTTACGCAATCATGCAGATAATTGCAGATTTTTTTAATAAAACTTCCTTTAAAAGCACTTTTAATAGCATTAGGGACGGCTTGTAACATTTAAATACCTCTATAAAATAATTGCAATTATAACATTTAGTAACTTTATTGTAAATTTACATGCAAAAAACTCCGTACAAAGACGGAGTTTTAAATGATAAATATAAAATATTAATATCTGTAATGAACAAATGCTTTATTTGCTTCTGCCATTTTATGCGTATCTTCTTTTTTCTTTACCGCAGAACCCGTTGAGCTGGAAGCATCAAGGATTTCACTTGTAAGTTTTTCTATCATGGATTTTCCGCCTCTTTTTCTTGCGGCTTCTATAATCCATTGAGAAGCAAGAGCACTTCCTCTGTCCGGTTTAACATCAATCGGAACTTGATATGTTGAACCGCCGATACGGCGAGCTTTAACTTCAATTAAAGGAGTGGCATTCGTAATTGCCTTTTTAAATGTTTCAATAGGTTCGGATTTGGTTTTTTGTTGAACATTTTCCATTGTTGTATAGAAAATTCTTTGAGCAACAGACTTTTTACCTTTTTTCATCAGTCTGTTTATAAATTTTGCGATATCTACACTGTTGTATATAGGATCAGGCGCTGGAATTCGTTTTGCCGGTTTTGATCTTCTTGACATTATAAATTAACCTTTCTTATTTCTTTTTAGCTTTTTTAGTACCGTATTTAGATCTGGATTGCATTCTGTTTGCAACACCTTGAGTATCTAAAGTACCTCTGATTATATGATATCTTACACCGGGAAGGTCTTTAACCCTGCCGCCTCTGATCAGCACAACAGAGTGTTCTTGTAAGTTATGTCCGATGCCCGGAATATATGAAGTAACTTCAAATCCGTTTGTTAAACGCACACGGGCAACCTTTCTCATAGCAGAGTTAGGTTTTTTCGGAGTCGTTGTATAAACCCTTGTGCATACACCGCGTCTTTGCGGACAATTGGTCAACGCAGGCGATTTGGTTTTATCGTTAATTTTTTTTCTTTCGTTTTTAATTAATTGATTGATAGTAGGCATATTTTCCCCTTGATTGTAGTTTACTTGTGTAATCAATTACACTATAAACAATATGTGAAGTCAATATTTTTTTGCGGTTAAAATTGGAAAATATTAATTTTTGTTAACAGAATTAAATCCCGCCAACAGTTTTTTGCTGTAGCTTTCAAAAGTATTTTCCAAAATAGAATTTCTTAAATCCTGAGACAGCTTGATTAAAAAATGTATGTTATGAATGCTCAACAAAGTGCCTGCGGTAGATTCCCGTGTTTTAAAAAGATGTCTTATGTATGCTTTTGTGTGATTACGGCATGTGTAACAGTCGCAATTTTCGTCTAAAGGCGTAAAATCGCTTTCATATTGTTTATTTTTTATTATTTTATTACCGCTGTAGGTAAAAAATGTGCCATGGCGGGCATTTCTTGTCGGCAAAACGCAATCGAACATATCAATGCCCGACTTAATTCCCTCGATTAAATCAACGGGAGTGCCGACTCCCATAAGATATCTCGGTTTATTAAAAGGTAAGAGAGGTGCGGTATATGCTGTAATTTTATTTTTGATTTCGGAAGGCTCACCGACTGAAACACCACCGATTGCATAACCTGCGGCATCAAACTTTGAAACAAATCGTGCCGATTCCGCTCTTAAATCTTCAAAAAATGCGCCCTGAACAATCGGAAAAAGTGCTTGTCTATAATTTTTGTGCGCTTCAAAACATCTCTCAAGCCATTTTTTTGTCTTATCCAAAGCGCTTTTGGCTTGCTCGTAATCGCACGGATAGGGCGCACATTCGTCGAAAGCCATTATTATATCCGCACCTAAATCCTGTTGAATTTTCATGGATATTTCGGGAGTAATATAATGCTTAGAGCCGTTTATCGGGTCTTGAAAATGTATTCCGTCCTGTGTAATTTTTCGAAGTTTTGAAAGCGAAAACACTTGAAAACCACCGCTATCGGTTAAAATCGGTTTATTAAAATTCATCCACTTATGCAGTCCGCCTGCTTTTCTGATTAAATCGCATCCCGCTCTTAAATACATGTGATAAGAATTAGCAAGAATAATTTGAGCGCCCGCATTTAATATTTGCTCGTTTGTGAGCATTTTTACGGCGCTGTTTGTCCCGACGGGCATAAATATGGGTGTCAAAACGTTGCCATGCGGAGTTTTTAATATTCCCGCTCTGGCGTTTGTTTCAGAAGAAGTATTTAAAATCTCAAATCCGAAATAATCACTATAGCTCATTTTATTGCGCCAATTTAGCCAAATGCTCTTCGTAGATTAAATCAAACATGGTTTTGTAATTATTGCAAATTTCTTCATCTTTAAAATATAAGTTAAGCTCACGATTTGCGGATTCTTCGGAATCGGAAGCATGAATTATATTCATAGTTGAAAAAGGTGAAAAATCAGCTCTTATAGAACCTACGTCAGCTTGGTCGCCCTGTGTTGAGCCTACAAGGTGGCGTACGCCTTGAATAACGTTAACTCCTTCTATAGCAAGAGCAACTATCGGGCCGGAAGTAATAAAATTGATTAATGCGGGATAAAACGGTTTGCCTTCATGTTCTTCATAGTGCTTTGAAGCAAGCTCTGAAGAAACATTCATCATCTTTAGCCCGACAATTTTGTACCCTTTTTGTTCAAATTTTTTAATAACTTTTCCGATTAAATTTCTTTTAACACCGTCAGGTTTAATTGCTACAAATGTTCTTTCCATAAACACCTCAAAAAATATAATACAAAATTATTGAAGCATATTTTATTAATTAGCGCAAACCCGACTACTGCAAAAAATGTAAAAAAAATTTAATAATGAGACAGAAAAGCATTTTTTTAATATAATGGTCTTAATAAAGATTATATGGGGGAGTTCTTTTTTAATGCGTCAATACAGCAACATGCTTAACAACTATGCGCCGAAAAGCTCTGAAGAATATTATTCAAATATAAATACATCCGTTGCGCTCGGCAGAATTAACGTGCCTATTAAACATAAACAACTGGCATCAAATTACGTTTTAATAAAAAAAATATTTGGCAACTGCTGTGCAATAATCCCCATAACAAATGCGGACAGAGCCGTATTGCACCGCCACGGTTTTCTTCCTTTGGAAAACAGCACAATTTCACAAATAAACAGACAAATTGAACAATTAAAAAACTGGGCAAACGGCGGAGATATACTTTTAAACACATACGCAAACGAACTTTTTGAAATCAGAATTAAAGAATTAAAATACATAAGACTGACCGTTCCAAGCGGAAGGTATGTGGAATTTAAGGACGGATATAAAGCATTTGAAAAATACGTCGAATATATAGCCGGATAAATAATTAAAAAATATTAAGCAATTGTGTTATAATTTTGTTGAAAATTTCTGATTAAATGGTATTTTTTAACTAGGAGGCAAAATGATAAGATTAATTTCAGTAATGTTATTTGGTTTATTGTTTTTAAATGCACAAGTTTTTGCTCAAACAGAAACAAATAGCAATGCACCCGAACAAAAAACTCAAACGGTAAACGAAGAAGTGCCGATTAGCGAAGAAGAATTAACAAAGGATTTCAATTTTACCGATACTTCTTATCTGACTGACGAACAACTTCAAGAAGCAAAAGAAGTAAACGATATAGAAGAAAAAACTTCCTTTTCTTCAAAAATCATTAATTCGGGACACTTCACTTCAGGAACGGCAACAAAAACCTACATTCCGATTAACAAAATTTTGGAATAATAAAAAAGATAGCTTATAGCTATCTTTTTTATTATATTACTTTTTTTACTTCGCTTCACTATTTACGCTTAAAAGCTGAGCATCATACTCCTCTACTTCTCGCATAGCTTCGGGCAGAATAGATTTAAAAATAGCTACAAGATTAGCAGGGAAACTACTTACTAATTGATTATAGGAAACAACAGTATCATTATAAAATTT
>CANQAW010000118.1 GCA_947589525.1 Candidatus Gastranaerophilales bacterium | reverse complement strand
TTGAATGTTAACATTGTTCCTCCAATAGTTCAGGTGTGGTGTATATGTTGCCAATGATTTCTGATTTTTCAGCGCATAAAGCATAAATATTAAAAACTGATTTTGTCTTAATATCTTTTATTTGGAAACTTCCTCTGCTTAGATTTGTAATAATATAAATATGCCAGCATTGTTTAACGATATCCCCTTCATAAATATCTTTTTTGTTACGGTCTTTAAGCCCTGTGCATTGGCAAAAAATTAAATCTTTAAAAGGTATATTGCACTCATAGTATCCATTAGCCCATTGAATATAAACTATACCCTCAAGCTCCATTAAAGAAAAGGTATATCCTTTAATTTCTTTTAGTTTATTATCTCGCTTATCAAATACTTTGTATTTTAATCTATTGTTCATTTTCAACCTCATTTATTTTATTAATTACTTTTAAAATGTTTGTTTTTAAAGGTAAAATACTTGTTTCGCTCAACACTTCTAAAGTTGATTTTGTATCATTTAAGCACTCTTTATACTTCTCACATTCCTGCTCTTTGCGTTTGAGTTGTTTGCGGTAACAGTTAATTATTTTTGAACAATCATAAAAGGACTCTGCCACACAAGACTCTTTATAGTAGTATTTACACTTGCTAACATCATCACCGTTAATTATTTTTGGTTCTGTCATTCCTCACACTCGCTTTCTAACCATTGTTGTATAATTTCATTACAAAATCCTCCGTCTTTTTGATTGTTGCAAAAGCTAAAAATAGCACACGTAGTGCAATTTCCCACAGTACGTATAAATTTTGCAAAATCCTCACTGCTCATTTCTTTTATTTTCTCAAAATTTGTTTTAGTCATTTTTGCTCCTTTGTTTTTGCTATAAAAACTAATCCACAAAATCCACAAGTCACTATATTAAAGCCCTTTGTCTGTAATTCTCTCAATAGTTTATATTGTTTTCTATAAGCTTCCGTTGATTCCCCACTACAAAATAAATCGGGGCAGTCGCAATAGTCGAATGTTTCGCCACAATGTGGGCAGTTAACAGTATCTATATAATTATTCATACTTCCATTCTGCCTCTCTGATTACTTGCTTGATTTCTTCCAATTCAAATAATTTAGGATAATAAGAATTTTTATCGTGTTGTACTATCAAAGTATTTAAAAAATTCTTTGCCAAATTTCCCTTAATAGCCTCAAATTTTTCGTCAAATCCATAATGAACTGAGCAACCAAAATAAACTCCATTGTGGCAGAATAAAACACCTGCCTTTCTTGATATTATTTCAAGCAACTTCATAAAATTTTCAGGCTCGCCAAAATCGGGGTAAGCTTCAACTTCTTTCTTGGTAAAACCCCTGTTAACCGTAAGAGTTTCGGGTTCCATTTCGCATATTTCACATATTTGTTTACTTAGTTCTTTTGTCATCTTTAAATCCTTTCTTTTTTTTGCAGTTCTTTTATCTTTTTTGTAAGCGCAGAAATTATCTCTTTTTTGTTTTTGCATTCTTTTTGCAATCGTTCAATTGTTTGTTTTTGGTCATAAATTATCGTTTGTTCGTATCTCATTTGTGCTTCTTCGTCCTTGTTTACATCTTTTATGTATTGTCTTATGTGGTCGTAGGCGCAGCCTGTTAGTTGATTCTTCTTTGGTTCATGGATAAATGCCAAATAACTGTTAATGTTTTTTGATAAGGTTTCTTTAACCATTTTCGCTTTTTTGCTCCTGTGAAATTTGCTCTCGCAAATTTATGTCGCCTATCAATAGCTCCGGCTCACGCGTTAAACTTTCATATTTTGAAAAATTTAGCTGTAGGGGTGTTTCTTTTGTTGTTTCAAATAAATTTTTCAATCCGATCGAAAAACAAATAATCAGATATAGCCAAATTAAACAATCAATTATTAAAATTGAAATAATTATGTTATTCATTTTTTCTTTTCTTCCGTTTTTGTTCTTAAATCTGAAGGGCGGATTTTTACGGGGCAATTTGAGCAATTGCTTTTTCGCCCGAAGTAAAGGCAAGTTTTTTCTTCGGTTAGATAATAAAGACAATTTTTATCCCTGTAAGTGTTTTCGCTTTGTTGCATTAAATTTTCTCCTTAATAACAAAATGTTTTATGATTTAAAAAGTGATTGCTGGATGGGGTCTGCGTGGATTTGCAGATAGTCAAAATATTCTTTTATTTCTTCCATTGTTTTTATCTCGTCATCCGCTTGTTCTTGTTTCATTCTTCCATTTTTCACCCGATACGGATAAACATTTTTTCTTAGTTTCAATTCACGCATTATGCAGCGCCTGTATTTATCAATTTGTAGTGCATTTAGTTTCATTTTGTTGTTCCTTTTATCGGTTTTATTACTGTAAA
Source organism: Candidatus Gastranaerophilales bacterium (assembly GCA_947589525.1). GTDB lineage: Bacteria > Cyanobacteriota > Vampirovibrionia > Gastranaerophilales > Gastranaerophilaceae > RUG14156. Next base: position 3,240 of record CANQAW010000118.1, on the reverse strand, counting down.
TATTTTTTATACTCTTTTAAAAAGCCTGCTTCGCCGTCTTTATGCGTGTACCATAAAAGAAAAGCGGTTGTTTCGGCGCAAAAACCCTGTAAAAATTTGAGTTTGTTGTCATCATCCGCATGGCACATTAGAGAATAGAGTTGTGAACTAAAACAAGTCATATTTTGGGTAATGCGCCAATATCTCAAACTTTTTACAGCTGTCTCAAAATCCGATTTCATTAAGCAGATTTTTGTCCCGGATGTTATTTCTTCAAAGTATATTAAGTTTTTAGTTACGGTAGTCGGTGCGGATATCAGCGAAGCGTTGATGCTTTAGCCGTTGGCGAGTAGCCTTACGGATAAAGTATGCGCAGGCAACGTAGTAAAATCGAACGTCAGTTCTGATTTTCAAGTTGACCAGCTGCTTTGCTGATGTAGCACTACGCTCGTTTGTTTTTTTAATAATCAATGATGTCATTTTTCTTTCCTTTTATTTTTAAAAAAAAGAGGGCGGTTGATAGGATAAAAATAACGAGATTATCAATGGAGTATTGCCCTCAATTAATTAAACAGAGTAGTAATGTATACAAAAAACAAATTAAAAATTCTCTTTTATCGGTTTCACTGCCTAAAAGACGAATAAGTACTTTCAAAATGGTATTGCGTAAGCTGCAATTTTCACATTTTTCCGTTTTGCATCGCTCACAAAAAAGAATTTTTAAATTCTTTAAGTTTCGTTATAATGTACGAGATTTTCATAAATTCCGCCTCCACGAAACGCCGTCGTATTAAATAAATTGCGATAATTTATATTATTTTTTATTTTTTCCGCCTCTTGTACCGATTCGCATATTATTACAATGGATGTGCCGACGGAAGGAACCGGCGTTTTGTTTTTTTGACTCGGAATGATAAAACCTTGTTTTTTAGGCAATATTAAGAAAACCGCGCAAGGGTTATTGATTACAAATTCCTGCATATAATCAACATAAAATCTATCACTTGCGATAACAAAACAAATCGTTGCATTATGTTGTTTTGCAGCGTGTTTTATAAATTTTATCGTTTTTTTCCATGGTGGGTTACAAAAACAAAGTCCGAACCAATCATGCAAAAGTCCGTCTGATTCCTTTGTAAAATAAAACCTTGCGGGAATGTTATGTTCTGTACATGCAACATCAAGATCAAATTTGCTAGCTCCGAAAATTTCAAGTATCGGTTTATAAATTTCAGGGGGTGTTTTATAATCATCCCTTAAAGATTTATATTTTGCCTCATTGTCAGCGTATCTTTGATGTTCGTTTTGCATAATTAATCCCCCTTTTTTTAATTGTTTGCTGTTTTAAAACAGCTCTTTTAAACGTTAAAATTTTGTTAAAAATTCGCTCGTCCGGTAAATCTTTAATTTTTTTAACTCTGCTTTTCTCTTCTATTGCAGCTTTTGTAAAACAATATTTTATTAAAACTTTTTCGCCTGTCGTTAATACGTCCGGAAACAAAATTTCAACAAAATCCATAGGCCGCAAAAATGAAAACAAAAAGTCGGTTATAGAAAAATCATGTTCACTTGGTTTTTCGTCGTATTTTTTACTTAAAATTAAAGATTCGGAACTGGCATCGAAAATAAATGTTGCAATATGTTTTTGTTCACCTAGTTTTTCAATCTGGAACAAACTTCCTTGTTGTAAAATAGGTGTTAAAAATATTTTTAAAGTTAAAAAATCAATTTTAAAATCAAACGAAAAATTTTCAAAACACGTTTTTTTGATTATTTTTGCTATTTCATACGTGGGAGGTTTATAATATTTCCGTCCTTGTTTATCCCGGTAATCGGTTGAAAAATCAATTTGTCTATACATTAAACCTCCCTTTCAAAACGTTTCAAACGGTAGTCCTCACCCTGCATATTAACAACGACAACATTTTCACAAATTCTTGAAAAAATACTTTTGCCCCTGTCTTTTATTCCGTCATTCGTTTTAACTTTATAATGCTGCCTTAATTCAAAAATAGTGTCCTCTGTAGTTATTACCGTAGGTTTGCAATTTTCGTATCTATGATTTAAAATGCCGTAAATTTCAAATAATAGCCAATCATAGCCGCACTCTTTACCTAAATCATCAATTATTAAAAGTTCAATATTTAATAATGTTTTTTTTAAAGTCAAATCAATATTTGAATACGAAACAGTATTCACAAGTTCCGTTATACTTACCACTTTTACAGGAATGGAATTATTAAGGCCATAATTAGCGATTGCATAAGCAAGATGTGTTTTTCCGGTGCCAACGCAGCCATGGCCCTCAAAAATAATGTTTGTACCATCCTCGATTATTTCAGGTAATAATTCAGCGTATTTTTTTGCTTGTATATAGGCTTTTTTGAGTTCGGGGGTATAGGCGTTGAATTTTTCAAACGTGCGAGTTTTAAAACGTTTATTTAAATTCGCTTGCGCTTTTAATTTATCGGCATATTCCTTTTTTTTATATTTTTTACAAAAATCTATAATTCCGGAAATGTTAGAACCATTTTTAAATAATTCATCTGCTCTCTTTTGCCCCTCTTCGCCGATTACCCGGTATTCATTAAGTAAAAATAAATCCTCTACTCTTTTTATATCGTTAATTGTCGGGGGTTGCGTAGGTTTATAAGTTCCAAAATTTTGCATAATTACCACCTTGAAAGATTTTCATAATCTGGAATATTCGATTTGTTTTCGTTTTGTAATTCCGGTGCATTATTAACACTTTTTGAAAAAACTTTTTTAAAAACCCAATTATGGCGACCTAAAACCGCATAATCATTTTTATATATTTTTCCTTTTGATTCCTTATAACTTGATAAAATTTCGATTGCCTCGTTTAATTTTTGTTTATTTTTATATATTCCTTTTAGCTCTGTTAAATGTTCATCGGTTAAAAAAACATTGTTAAATTCGCCGAAGGCTTGTTTTTGTTTTTTACTACTATTGTTAATAATTTGTTTATTAGTATTTGTTTTATTAGTATTTATTTGTTTGGGATTTTCCGATTCGGTTGTACCGATTCGGTCGTGCCGATTCGGATTTTCCGACTCGGTAGAATTGTTGTCAAATCGAGGTTCTTCATAAACGTTATATATTGTGTTGAATTGTCCTTTATCATTTCTAACCGTTTCGAGAAACATATATCCTTTTTCTTGTAAAATTTTTATAATACTTAAAACGCTATCTCTGCCGTCAAGTGATAATGTTGCAAGTCCGTTAATTGAAAAATTCCAA
>CANQAW010000117.1 GCA_947589525.1 Candidatus Gastranaerophilales bacterium | reverse complement strand
AAAAGTGCCATTCTTGCATTAGGCGAGATAACGGGCGAAATTTTGACTGAAAATATTCTGGATAATATTTTCGAAAATTTTTGTATAGGAAAATAACTACTTTTCAATTGAAGCTATGTATTTTGCAACCGCTTCTCCCATTGACATACAGCTTTTTTGGACTCTAAGTGCGCTGTGGGCATAAAAATCAGCGCCGAGAATTTTACCAATTACAAAAAGATTTGAAATATCGGAACTAATCAAACTTTCAATAGGAAGGGTATATGAGCCTGTCTTTTGTAAAACGGATTTATTTTTATCTTTCGAATGAACATCAATTGAATAATTTGCATTTAAAACGGGGTTAGCTGTTTTTTTAGGACTGATAATATCGTCTTTGGTAAAAACATACTTTGTTTTAACCCTGTTTTCTTCTCTAATACCCGTCTGAGAAGCTATATTTGTAATTATTGCGTTTTCAAATCCTGCAAATTGTGCTTTAACAAAGGAAAATAGTCTATAGATAGCCTTTCTTGCGTTAATTAATTCCAAAGAATATTTAAAAGGATTATTCTTGTAACAATCAATTCTGGGGCAGTTAAAAGCAACCTGTCCTGCGCCTGCGGCAACGGAAAATATTTGAAAATAGCTTCTGTCTCGGTCTATAAGAAGATTATCTTCGACGCCTTTTTTTAAATATTTATCCAATGCCCATTTTTTATTTTCATCCCAAGTGGAAGCCGTTGTAAAATGAAGTTCGTTTCGGGTATTAGACTCGTCTCGATAGGTATTGGTAATATCTTCATTTAAATCCACTGAAGAAATAAATTTGCAAAACCTTTCCGTGTCAACATTACCGACAATAAAACGCAATGTACTTTGCTGGGTCAAATCGTTATCTGTTAAAAAACTGCAATCTGACAGTTTTGATAACTTAGCGTCACCTGTTGCATCAACATAATATTTCGCTACGATTGGTAACGATAATAATTTATGGGATAAAATTACGTTTTGAATAGAGTCGTTATTTTTAACAACATCTAAAATGTCCGTTTCGAATAAAATTTCCAATTTAGGCAAACTTAAAATTTCATCAAGAATAATTTTTAACAGCTCGGGATTAAACCAGCCGTCATTTTTATCTTTGTAAGTAATTTGCGCATTATATTTTTTGCAAAGTGCAACAAGCTGATTATAATAGTCGCAATTTAAATCGGAAGTTGAAGATTTCATAACGGGAATAACAAGACCCGCCGTCATCAAACCGCCCAGAAAATTATTCTTTTCAACCAAAAGAGTTTTAAGATTTAATTTTGCACAATTATAAGCACACGAGCACCCCGAAGTGCCTCCGCCCAATATTACAACATCGTAACTATTTTCCATAACTTAATTATAAAGTATATAATTTTAAATGCAAAATTAAATTTATTTTAAATGTTTTAGCTTTTCTGTTTCTACAGGTTTTTTAGCTAATATTAATATAAAACGAATGGTAGTGATAATGTATATTATGTAACAAGCTTGTTTATTTTATACAACGTATAAAATTACAAAAAATTAATTTAAAGCGCATTAAATCATAATACAAGCGGGCATATTTTAATTGAGTTTCAAGTTTAAAAAAAATTTATAATTACTCTTTATAAAGCGTATTTTGCAATGAAATTATAATTTAGCACTGCTAACATTAGTTATAATTAAGGAGTAGAGAACATGCAAAATACAATAAACAATACAAATGATAAAATCAGACTGATGTTAATAGACGACCATAAATTATTTCGATGCGGTATTAAATCGCTTTTTGAAAACTCTAATAAAATTTGTGTAATTGCCGAAGCGCAAAACGGCAAGGAGGGTGTTTCTAAAATTCTGGCGCAAAATCCGGATGTTGTACTTTTGGATTTAGAGCTTGGGGACATTAACGGACTCGATTTAATTGAAAAGGTAATGTCGCAAAAACCAAACGTAAAATTTGCAATTCTTACTACGCACTGCAATGAGCATGTTATTAACAAAGCAATGAAAATGGGTATATACGGTTATATTTTAAAGGATATAAACTCGGAATTACTTGATATGATTGTAAAATCCGTTGCAAACGGTGCAATGTGGATTGATAAAAAAGTTGTGCAAATATTGCGTGAACTTAATCCAAATGTTGTTCCAAATACTCAGGTTTCACGTTCAAATTTTAAAAATACTCACGCTAATCTGACCGCAAGGGAATATGAAGTTTTAAAGCTTGTAGTTGAAGGTAAATCAAATCAGCAGATTGCTCAAGAGCTTAATATCTCGGAGCACACTTCAAAAGCGCACGTTTGCAACATTATTCAAAAGCTTGTTGTTGATGACAGAACTCAAGCTGCCGTAAAGGCGATAAAGGAAGGTATTGTTTAGAATGTTATCAATACATATCGTATCAACATAATATATTATAAATACCTGTCGTTTAGTTATATTAAAGGAGTAAAAAATGAAAATAAAATTTATTACTGACGATACTAAAAAAGCAAAAGATTTTTTTCTGGAAAAAATTTCTTTTATGATAAGTCCTTTTGAATTAAAAAGAACAATTAAAGATTTTGTTAATGACATTAATATTATAGATGTAAGAGAATATGATGATTATATTGACGGTCATATTCCTTATGCGATACATGTACCTTATACAAACTTGGAAGAGCATTTGGAAATGATAGAAAAAGACAAGGTTAATGTTATATACTGCGAAAGCGAATATTGCTCTCTTGCTTGTAAGACGGCACACCTGTTGAGCTCTAAAGGTTTTCAGGTTAAAGTGCTATCGGGAGGTTATTATATATGGAAAAAACTGGGCAACGAGACCGTTAAAACCTCATCTGAAACAGACAGATAAAAAAAAGCCCGAATTGCTTCAGGCTTTAAGATTTACTAACGATACAAGATTTTGTTTTAAACCGATTTTGAAATCAATTCAATCTCGGTTTTTCCTTTTTTAGGGGCATTTATAATTATAAAAAATAAATTCTTATTTGCAAGCTTGGATAATTATTCTTTACATAAGTTAATATAATGTTAATTTGAGAAGATAGATATTTTTTATATTAATATGACTATCAAAGAAAATTTCAATGAATATTTAGCTAACAAAGACAAGTACAAGGACTGGGAAAACAAACGTGATACAGATGCTCAAAAGAAAAAACAGTATCTGAAAAATAACCCCGTCAGCATAGAAGAGCAAAAAAAGTATATTAAAAAAGCGAAAAATATACTAAATTGCATTGACGTAATGGATGAATATTCGCAAGCAAGAGCCGAAGACACGGAACTTGCCATTCAAACCGCACAAGCTCCATTAATGAACCTTATTGCAACTCTGGGAACGGCTGTTGGCGGATTGTATCTTCGTTTTAACAAAAACGCAAATAAATATTTAAAAGAAATCACAGAAAATCATAACTTAAAAAATTTGAATAAGTTGGTTATACCGGCTCTGATTTTTATAGTTCCGATAGTTGTACTTAGCGCAATTATAAACGTGTTCAGTGCAAAAAAAGAAGCGCAAGCCTCAAGAATTGGCAGACTTGACGCAATGGAAAACGTACTGTCTAATCCAAATCAATTTGCTGTTTTGACTGATGAACAGGAAAATGAAGTTCAAAAAATAGCGCAAAATATTAAAGTTGATTCCAATGATGTTAAAAAATACATACATAACGACTCCGTAAGTAATACGGTAAAATCAATTAAGGGCCTGTTTTCACCCAATGTTGAAGAAGAAAACAGAATTAAAGATTTTAATAATTCTGTTAACCGTCGATATGAGGAAAATAAAAAGCTTGATTTAACCGATGAAGAAATTGCGCAAGCTAAGGAAGATAAGCAGATTATACAAAATATAGTTCATAAATTAGATATAGCATCTCAAGATTATGCTGAAAATACGGAACTTGCCACTACTTTGATAAATATGCTTACTTTAGGAAGCGGAGGTATTTTAAGCGCATTTTTCAGCAAACTAAAAAATGTAAAAAACAGATATGTAAAACTATTTGCAATAGTTGTGCCTATAATTGCTACGCTGGCTGTTTCAGTATATAACACCAAAGTTCAAAAACAAGCTTCAAGAGTCGCAAGATATAAAATAAAACAAGAGTTGTTAAATAATCCCGAAAGCGTGATTTATGTTGATGATGAAAAAATAAAGAATATAGACGTTCAATTAATGCCAGAGAAAAAACAAAACTTCCTGCAATTTATAAAAGAAATGTACAAAAATAATGCAGAATATACCGAATATATAAAAGAAAAAGGCAGCTCAAATATTCAATATATTAAAGCAAGAGAACAGATAAAACTGACTCCGCAGCAACAAAAACAAGCACAGCAGCTGCAACAAAATACTTTTTCAATGTTCAACAAACTTGATGAAAAATCTCAGCAATTTTCAGAAAGCACGGAAGCTGTCGGCTCTGTTATACAAGATATCATATATGCATTATCGATGCTTCCGGTGTTTATTATGACCAATAAAGCTCAGAGCGGTAGTATTAAGTCAAATGACGTTTTAAAAAGCGCATTAACAATTGCACCCGCATTTTTGCTTAATATATTTATAACAAAACAACAAAAGAAAGCTTCAAGAGTAGCTTCAATGCTTGCTATGGATGAAACTGATGATTATAAATTCTTTGCATCAAAAAATGCACAAAACAATAAAAAAATAACTAAATCATCTAATAACTCTTTAAATAAAGCTATTAACAAAAATCAAAATTTTACACAGTTTTATGCTAAATAAGTTTTATTTTATATCATAAATTGCGCAAAACTGTATGAAACTGCCTATTAAGTTTTCATTCCAAACTTTGACATTTTGAGGCGTGTTAAGTATGGTTGGGGCAAAATTCCAGATGTATTTAATTCCGCATTCAACAAGATAATCGCAGACTTCCTGCGCAACTTTATTCGGAGTCGTGAGTATTGCAATATTTATATTTTGCGTTTTGGCAATTTCTTTTAGCTTATTTAAGTTATAGATTTTTTTATTGTTAACTGTTTTTCCGATTTTATCATTGTCGATATCAAACAAAGCCGCTATATCTAAACCAAATTCACAGAATTTTGAATATCCGGAAAGAGCCGTTCCGAGATTACCTGCCCCAATAACGAAAGCTTTTTTAACAACTTTGTAATCAAGCACATCCTCAATTACATTTTTTAAATTCTTAACATCATAACCGACTTTACATTTACCTTTGCAGTTTATGTTTTTTAAATCTTTGCGCACTTGCGTTTCATCAATTTCAAGCATTGATGATATTACGGCAGATGTTACGTTATCGATGTTCTTTTTTGAAAATTCACGCAATATTGTATAATATTGCGTCAACCTGTTGATTGTTCTTTGTGAAAGTGTTGTTTTCATAATGTTAAAAAAGGGGCTTAAAGCCCCTTTGAATTAATTTATACAACCCCGTTAAATGCGTTAATGTAAAGTTGTTTCATATCTTCCATTATGGGATAAACGGGATTAGCGCCTGTACATTGGTCGTCAAATGCAAGCTCAACCATTTTGTCTAAGTTTGCATAGAAGTCTTCTTCACTGACGCCAAAGTCACGAATAGAGTTAGGAAGTTCAACTTCTTTCATCAAGCCGTCTATAGC
>CANQAW010000116.1 GCA_947589525.1 Candidatus Gastranaerophilales bacterium | reverse complement strand
GATTTTCTTTAAAATTAGCAACTATCCAGACTTTATCAGGAACAATAGCAAATAAAGGGCCTCCGACTGATACATAAGAACCCTTTTCTATTCTTCTGTTTGTAACGGTTCCGGAGTTTGGCGCAAGAACCCTTGTGTATTCAAGATTTAATTTTGCTTGATTCATTATTGCTTCTAAAGATTTTAAATCGGCATCAGCCACATTTGACCCGTTTGCAAAAACATCTTCACGTGCTTTTGTTTGGCTTGCAAGTGCGGAATCGTATCTTGTCTGTGCCTGATCTAAAACTTGTTTTGAAACGGCGCCGTCTTTATATAAATTTTTATATCTTTCCAAATCTTTTTTGGCAAGATTTATGTTTGAATCGCTGGCTTTAAGGGTTGCCTTTGCATTCTTTTGATTTAAAAGAGCTTTTTGATAATTTGCACGAGCCTGTGCATATTTTTCTTTATAGATTTCGTCGTCAATTTTAGCGACTAACTGCCCTTGTTTAACTTCTTGGTTATCTTTTATGTAGCTTTCAACGATATGTCCCGAGACTTTAGGAGTTACCTGAATAATATCCGCTTCAACATATGCGTCATCCGTTGACTGATATGCACTTTCATGTATTAAATAACCGCATACCAATGCTGTTGCAACAAGCGCAAGCGGTATTATAATTTTTCTTTTCTTGGGTTTGTTTTCATCTTTATTTTCGTTATTGCTCATTTTAACTCCTATATTTTATTTTTAATTGTTGCTTCGATTGTTTTTCTTAAAGTTTGAAGTGTCTTTTTTGCATTTTGCATTTGAGATGCGGTTATTTTTTCTTTAATTTTTTTATTGATTTCTTCTCTGATATCCGTTGTTTTTTTAATTATTTTTTCGCCCTTTTGCGTTATTGATAAAATCCTTACGGGTCTGTTGTTTTTGTTTTTCAGCTCAATTTTTATTAATCCTTTTTTTTGTAATAAATTTGCAAGTTTACCGGTTCCGGCTCTGTCTTTTAGCATTATTCTGGCTAAATCTCTTTGACAGCAGTCGGGAGTTTCTTTGATTATATTAAGTGCAAGACTTTCTACGGCGGAAATACCTATGTTTAAATCTTTGTAAAAATGTTCAAACAGCGTTCTGAATGTTTTTTCACAAATTTTAATCTGGTAAAATAATGTATCTTCAAAATTTAACCCCATATCTCCCCTATATAAAGTATGTTGCTTTTGCAACATTAATATGCTAACATTCTGTTATAAAAAAAGCAATAGTTTTTAAAGGGGAGATATGAAAAAGTTATTTACAACCGTGTTGTTGAGCATGTTTTTTCTTGTTTTGTACATAAATCCCGCTTGTGCAATTTTGGAATTAAAAAAATCAAAAACGGATAAAATTGAAGCTTCCATTCTTGATTGGGTTAATTTTGACTGGTGGAGAAAGCAAAATGACGAGTATCTGGAAAGTTATATCACAAGGGCAATTAACAACAATCACGATATAAAAGCCGCAAAATTGAAGCTTGAACAAGCAAATATAAATACTCAATTAATTCGTTCAAATCAATTGCCTCAAGCACAAATCGGAGTTTCTCCCTTTATTACAAAAATGCCCAATACCGAAAAAACTTCAGGTTCTCTTGCTCTTCCGCTCTTGGCATCTTGGGAGTTAGACCTTTTCGGTAAGAATTGGGATAAAACAAAATCAAGCAAAATAACGGCGCAAAGCGTTCAATTTCAAAGAGAAGTGTCCGATATTTCAATAGTGAGCGCTGTGGGCGGTGTTTATTACAACATAGTAAAACTTGATAAAATTATTGAGCTTCAAGAAAAATTAGTTCAAAACAGAAAAGAAATTTATGATTTGATGAAAGTTTCAAATAATGAAGGTATAGTTTCAACTTCAGATTTAATACTGTCCGAAAAAAATTATGTCTTGTCTCAAAATGACTTAATTGATTACAAAAAATCAAGACAAAATGCGCTTAATGCGCTGGCTGTTTTAATAGGCGACAGTGCCGAAAATACTAAAGATTATAAAAGAAAATCGCTGGATAAACTGAATTTTGATTTCGATATCCCGAGTCAAATTTCTTCCGATATAATTGTAAATCGTCCTGATTATAAGGCTTTGGAAAAACAGCTGGAAGCAAAAGGAATTGATATAAGAGCTGCCAAAAAAGAGTTTTTGCCCACAATCGATATTTTAGGCTTGTTATCTTTTGCAGCTACAAATTCATCCGGTATGAATTGGGCAAATTCACTGGCTCTTGCGGGCGGAAGCGCAAACTTGCCTGTTTTTACCGGATTTAAAAGAATAGCCAATCTGAAGCTTGCCAAAAATTCTTACGAGCAAACTCTTGAACAATACCAAAAAACTAATTTGACTGCAATACAAGAAGTTAATGATGCGCTTTATAATTTAAAATCCGACAAAACAAAGCTTGATAACAATATAAAGGCGTACGATATTCAAAATAAAGACTATATTATTTCGAGTTTAAAATATAATGAAGGCATTATTTCTAAACTTGACCTTTTACAGCAGCAAGAAGCTCTTTTATATGTTGCAATTTTACAAGCTTCATCAAAAGCGGATTGTTTAATAGATAAAATAAGCCTTTATAAAGCAACCGGCGCTCAAGTATAGTTAACATTTCTTAATCATTAAATTAATCTTTGTTATCGGCTCAGAAAAATGTGGCACATGCTAAGTAAGGGTGGACTAGCTTGTTTAGTTTATCTACATAGTAATTTAAAAGTAAAGGTGGCAAAAATGGGTTTATCAGCAAGTCAAGGCAGGTTATTGTTATTAACTGCAAGAAAGAACGACTTAGAACTAAGAGCTCAGCAAATTTCGCAGAGAAGATTGGTTCTGTCTCAACAATTGGAATCAATTTCCAATGATTATGAAAATGCAACATCAAACAGAGTTATGACAATTGTAACTCGCGGTCAGGATGCGGCAGGTACTTCAACAACAAAAGATTACAACTTATCCTATGCGGCTCTTACGAGCGGTTTGGCAAAAACAAGCGGAAGCGATGCAGGCAAAGCCGTCCAAAACGGATACGGAATAGTTGCTAATGATGCTTCGGCAAGTTTTCTTGACGGAGGATTTAATGTAGTCGGTATGTATCGTTTGGTAGATGCGGACGGTGCTATTGTAGTATCGAACAAAAACGAAATCCCGGGCGCAAACGATAAGTCAGGCGAATACAAACTTCAAGAAGGCGGAGACGGCAAATATACTTTAATGCAACGCAATTCTGACAATAAATATATAACAGTCGGAAGATATACGGTAGACGAAGCTCTGCAAGGAGGCGGTACAGGCGTAACCGCTGAAGCTAACTATCTTCAAGATTGTTTAAGAAACGGTTTATATTTAATTGAATCCGGAACTCAAAACACATCGGGCGACGGCGTAATGTGGAAAAAGACTTCCTATGAAGCACTTTCTTCAATTGCTGACACATACTATGATGCCGATGATGCTGCAGCGAAGGCAAAATATGACAGATTACAAAACCAAGTTCAAAACCAAGATAAAAAGCTTGAAATGGAGCTTGATAACATTGAAACTCAAAGAAGTGCCGTAACAACCGAGGTTGATTCGGTCAAAAAAGTAATCTCCGATAATGTTCAAAAAACATTTAAAACATTTAACGCATAACCTACACACCCACATTCCACTAAAGTAAATTACTGAAATGCAAAGTATATCTTTGCATTTTTTTATTTTATGGGTATAGAAAATCCTATAATATTGGTATTATTCGGATAGTTATGATTAATGATTTTTCCGCAATGTAAATTAATTATCTCTTTTGTTAAATATAATCCTAAATTGGTCAAGGTTTTATTGTAGCTTGTGTAATAAATGTTATTTTCAAAAAGATTATTTAAGTCCTGAAAACTGACTTGATTTCCTTTGGTTTTTATTTGTATGCAGGCATGTGAATTGATTTTTGCGGACAGTATTTCAATTTGAGAGTTTTTATGAGCGTTATTTATGCAATAAGAAAGTAAATTTTCTATAGCTCTTTTTATGTGTGTTTTATCCGCATACACAACTATATCTTCATTTGTATGCTTAATTGAGAGATTGTTATATTTTAATAAAATATTGTTTTCCTTTGAGACATTTTCAATTATTTCGGAGATGTTAAACTTTTCATAATTTAATTTCAGGCTTTCATTGTCTGATTTACATATAAAATTTAAATTTTCTATTAATTTTTGAACCTGCATACATGAATTTAAAGTAAGCTCTATCAGTTCTTTTTCTTCCGCATCTATTTTATCGGATGCGGTTGTTAAAAAACTTTCAAGAGCGTTAATATGAGCGTTTGCAGGCGTAGTCAGACCGTAAATAACCTTGTTTAATATATGTTGATTTTTGTCTTTTGTTTTCATATACCCCGTAATATTCTTAATAAACAACAGTTTAATTATACTATAAACCGTAAAAAAGACAATACAATTGTCAAGTTTTATATAAATTCAAATTATATATTTTACAAAATGTTTTTATGATATACTTTTCAAGATAAAAGCGAGGTAAAATATGCTAATTCTTGAAAAACCGTATGTTTCGGAATTTTTAATTGAAACCGTTAAGAAGAATAATTTTTGTGTTTTGGATAATGAAATTTCAAGAAAATATTTGTCTGAAAAATATTTGGTTTCCGACAAGGACGCAGTTAAATTGTATTTAGATAAAAATGAACCTGTTTATACAAATTCCGAAAATGCGCTCAACTGGATAGATAAAAATCTTCCAAACTCACCTTTAAATAAATTAATCAAATTGTCTAAAGATAAAGTAAAATTCAGAAGCGCCTTAAAGGAAATTTATCCTGATTATTTTTTTAAAGAAGTTACCAAAGATGAACTTAAAACCGTTGATGTTTCTTTTTTGAAGTTTCCGCTTGTTTTAAAGCCGAGTGTCGGATTTTTAAGCTTCGGGGTATACGGCACAGAAAATGAAAAAAGTTGGAAAAATATAACGGAGAGGATTGATGAGGATATAAAAAAATTTGAAAATATTTTTCCTCAAAATGTCGTAAATACTTCAAAATTTATTATTGAAGAAATGATAGAGGGCGATGAATATGCGCTTGATGCTTACTTTAATCATAATGGCGAAGCCGTTATATTAAACATTTTCCATCACCCGTTTTCGGATAATAATGATGTGTCGGATAGGATTTATTACACAAATAAAGAAATAATGTTAAGTTACCTTGATAAATTTAAATAAATTTTGGATAAAATAGCAAAATGCTGTCATTATCGTAATTTTCCCTTTCATCTTGAATTAAGAGTTAAAGGAGATAAAATTATTCCCATAGAGTTAAATCCAATGCGCTTGTGCGGTTGGTGCATAACCGATATTGCATATTGCGCTTGGGGGATAAACGTTTACGAGTATTTTTTAAATCGCAAAATACCCGACTGGAAAGCTATTTTAAGCAAAAGTGATAATTCATATTACTATTTTACAATCGGAGAAAATCCGAAGGCAGAGAATTTTGAAATTGATTATTATAAATATCTAAAAAACATTTCAAATCCTTTAGATATAAGAAAAATTGAGGTATAATTGTTTTAGAGTAATGATAATATGATTAAGATTTTTAAAAAAACTGATGCTAATGAACAATTACAAAAATTAAATAAATTGTTAGAAATT
>CANQAW010000115.1 GCA_947589525.1 Candidatus Gastranaerophilales bacterium | reverse complement strand
CCATCTATTTGCCCTCCTTATGTTTTTCCACAAAATCCGCCACCCTATAAAGCCTTCCTTCCGCGTAGTGTGGGGCTAAAAACTGCATGCCCACCGGCAAATTGTTTTTGCCAAAACAGAAAGGCACACTTATTGCTGGCACACCCGTTATGTTGGCGCCAACGGTGAACATATCTTCCTTATATGCGTCAATTGGGTTAACTTTTTCGCCAATTTTATATGCTTCGCCTTTTGTGGTTGGCATTAATATAACGTCACATTTTGTGAAGGCGGAAAGCATATCTTCCCTAAGTTTTGCCTGAAGTGCGCGAGCCTTGTTATAATATGCATCAAAATATCCGCTTGAAAGCACATAGTTGCCAAGCATAATTCTGCGTTTAACCTCTCTGCCAAAGCCTTCTGTTCTGCTCTTTTTATATATTTCCTCAAGGTTTTTTGCATCCTTGTTTCTATAACTATATTTAACGCCGTCATATCTTGCCAAATTGCTGGTTGCCTCCGCCGGCGCAATAATGTAGTAAACAGGAAGGGCCAACTCCATATTTTCTATTTCAATTGGCACAATTTCTGCGCCATTTTGTTTTAAAAATTCCTTCATTTGGTTGTAATATGGCTCGCTGCCCAAGCCTTTTAACATCTCTTCAACCGAGCCAACAACGCCAATTTTCATGCCGCGAATATCTTTATTTAAAAATTGTGTGTAGTCCTCAACCGGCACATTTTCGCACGTTTCATCGTTGCAGTCCGCACCCGACAAAACTTCCAACAAAATTGCATTGTCCTCAACCGTTTTTGTTATTGGGCCAACCTGGTCAAGCGAACTTGCAAACGCAATAACGCCATAACGCGAAACTCTGCCATAAGTTGGTTTAAAACCGACAATTCCGCAAAAAGAAGCAGGAAGCCTGATTGAACCGCCCGTGTCAGAACCTAAAGACAAAGTTACCTCGCTTGCGCTGACCGAGCATGCCGAACCGCCGGATGAGCCTCCGGGGACTTTTGAAAGATTATACGGGTTTTTGACAATTCTGAAAGCGGAATTTTCATTACTTGAACCCATTGCAAATTCATCTAAGTTTGTTTTGCCTAAAATCGGAACTAAATTTTCTTTTAATTTCTCGGTTATTGTGGCATCATAGGGCGAAACAAAGTTTTCTAAAATTTTTGAAGAACAAGTTGTTTTTACGCCTTTTAAATTCATATTATCTTTTAGAGCAAGCGGAATTCCCGCCAAGTATGGAATTTTTTCACCTTGGGCTATTTTTTTATCAACAATTTTCGCCGTTTCTAAAGCTGTGTCAAAGGTTGTTGAATTAAAAGCTCCCAGCGTATCATCAAGTTTGTTTATTCTGTCAATTGATGCTTCAACAAGTTCACATGCGCTTATTTCTTTATTGATTAACGCTTTATGTTGTTCCGTTGCGGTTTTTTGCAATAATTCCATTACTTTATACTCCAAAAATTTTTTTATCTTAAAATTATTTTATGACAAATAAAACAATTGGCAAACATGGCGAAAACATTGCAAAAGATTTCTTAATAAAAAAAGGTTTTGAGATAATCGAGCTTAATTATCATTATTCTAAAATTGCGGAAATTGATATTATTGCTCAAAAAAATAATATTTTACATTTTATTGAAGTTAAAACAAGAACAAATATAAATGCAGGCTCTCCTTTGGAAGCAATAAACGCAAAAAAGCTAAAATCAATTTATATATGCGCAAAGTATTACTTATTAAACTGCAAAAAAAGATATTCAAAAATTCAAATTGATGCCATAGGCATAGTTTTGAACAATGAAGCTTATACAATAAATTTTATTGAAAACATTTCTTTATAATCTTGTATTTATTTTATTTTTAAAATATAATATTAAATAATGTAAAGATTGTCATGCACTTTAAGCAACAAATAAAATTTAGGTGTTTTGTAAGGGTGTAAAATAGAATAAAATAGCATAGTTAATAGAAAGAAAGGTGTTCAATGAGCGCAATTCAAAGTATTCAAAATTCAAAATTTGTTACAGGCTTTAAAAATATGTCCGGTAAGAAAAAAGCAGCAACAGCCGTTGTAGCTGTAGCTCTGGTTGCTTCGGCTATCGGTGCATATAAGACGGGAAAAACCACTTTTGCTTCTCAAGAAGGTCAAAAAGCTGTTTCTAAATTCTTCGGTACAATGGGCGAAGGATATAAGAAAATGGGCGCTTATGTTGTAAATCATGCAAAAAGCTTAAAAGATTCCGTTGTCGGTTTCTTCCACAAAGCTCCCGCTAAGCCTGAAGTATAGATAAATAATTAATTAAATAATAAAATACACTTCAAATTATTTGAAGTGTATTTTTTAATATATAATGTTATTATAAGGATAGCAAGGATAAAATTTATCGGAGGATTTATGAAGGTATTAGACAAAATCGATACATCAAAAGACTTAAAAAAACTCTCTCTTAAAGATTTAAACAAGCTGGCTGTCGAAATCAGAAAAGGTATAATAAACAGAGTTAACGCAATCGGAGGTCACCTTGGTCCTGATTTAGGCATAGTTGAGGCAACAATAGCACTTCATTATGTATTTAACTGTCCGAAAGATAAATTTGTATTTGATGTTTCTCATCAATGTTACCCGCATAAAATTCTTACGGGTCGTAAAAAAGCTTTTTTTGATAATAAAAAATTAAATACCTGCTCGGGATATTTTTCGCCTGACGAGTCACCTTGCGACCCTTTTATTATCGGTCATACTTCAACTTCAATATCTCTTGCGTGCGGATTGGCAAAAGCAAGGGATTTAAAAAAGGAAAATTATAACGTAATCGCTTTGATTGGAGACGGTTCTCTTTCGGGCGGTTTGGCATTTGAAGGATTAAACAATGCTTCCGTTTTAAACTCGAATTTTATTATTATAGTAAATGACAATGAAATGTCCATTGCCGAAAATCAGGGCGGGATATATAAAAATCTTGAAGAATTAAGGAAAACTCAAGGAAAGGCGCAAAACAATTTCTTTAAAACTTTCGGTTTTGACTATTTATATGTTGAAGATGGAAATGATATAGAAGCTTTAATTGATGCTTTCAATTCCGTTAAAGATTCAAAAAGGCCCGTTGTTGTTCATATTCACACCTTAAAAGGTAAAGGCTACGAGCCTGCCGAAGTTAATAAAGAAATGTTTCATTTTCAAGCGCCGGGATTTTTGGATTTGGATTTAGACAAAAAGCCCGATTTTATAGAAAGTTACAATTCTGTTACCGTGGACTTTTTGAAAAGAAAAAAACTTCAAGGAGCGGATGTTGTTGCAATTACTCCCGCAACTCCCGGCGTAAGCGGTTTTGATACAAATTTTCGTGAATTTATGGGAGAAAATTATAAAGATGTTGCAATAGCGGAACAACATGCAATTACGTATGCAGGTGCGCTTGCAAAAGGCGGGGCAAAACCTTATGTTGCAATAATGAGTTCGTTTGTCCAAAGAGCATACGACCAGCTTTCTCAAGACCTTGCCATGAATAATTCGCCCGCAACAATATTGGTATATTGGGGCTCTATAAGTTCGGCAGACTGCACTCATTTAGGCGTATTTGATATTCCTTTGATTTCAAACATTCCAAACATTGTTTATATGGCGCCGACTAATAAAGAAGAATATCTTGCAATGCTGGAATATGCTTCAAAGCAAAACGAACACCCAATTGCAATAAGAGTGCCTTACGGCGATATTATTGCAACAAGAAGAAAAGATTTGACCGATTATTCCAAATTAAACAGATACAAAACAACTTATAAAGGTTCGGTTGTCGCATTAATAGGTGCCGGAAATTTCTATCATTTGGCAAGCGAAGTCAAAGATTATTTAAAAGAAAAATATGAAATAGATGCCACATTGATAAATCCTATTTATCTGACAGGGTTGGATATTGCAACTCTAAACAAACTAAAATTTACTCATAAGCTTATTGCAACATTTGAAGACGGAGTAGTTTCGGGTGGTTTCGGAGAAAAAATCACAAGATTTTACGGAGATTCCGATATAAAGGTGTTAAACTTCGGAGCTGAAAAAATATTTTCAGACAGAGTTTCTCTTGAAATTTTATATGAAAAATTCCATCTTACAAAAGAACTGATAGCGGGAGATATTATCAGCTCTCTGCAATAGCTAATCTATAATGATTTCCGTTTCGTTTTTGTATGTAACATAGCCTAAATAAGTATTCGGAGGTTTTTTAAGATACTTTCTTTTGGTCATTATTATTGAAGTTTTGCCCGATAATTTTGCTTTTGAATTTTCTTTTGTAATTTTGGCGCAAAATTCCAAAACTTCTTTAGGCGGTCTTTTTTTGTTATTTTGAATTTTTAAAATTACATGACTGCTCGGAAAATTCAGCCCGTGAAACCACAAATCCTCATCACGTGCAATTTTTGAAATTAAATAATCGTTTTGTACATTATTTTTTCCAATGTAAATGTCGTATCCTTTAAATTCGGTTTTTGCAATGTTTGGTGATTGATTTTTTTCCTTTTTATCCTCTTTAAGATATCCGAGTTTAATCAACTCGTCTTTTGTGCCCGATAAATCTTCGAAATCTTTAGCGTTTTCAATGTTGAAATAAATTGAATTTAAGTATTCAAATTTTTCTTTTGACGAATTATATCTGTCGAGTTTATATTCAAAAGCCGTTTTTGCTTTTTTATATTTTGTGTATAATTTTTGCGCATTTTCGCTCGGAGACAATGTTTCATCCAGCTCTATCCGCTCATTGCCGATATGTAAATATTTGTCCCCCTTTTTGATTTGAAACATGCAGGCTTGAATTAAATCCGCCTGCTTTTTATAATTTAGCGCCTTATCGCACTCGGGAGGATTTTGCACCGTTTGGGATAATTTTTGATATTCTTTTTTAATTGCTTTTAGGTAGTTTGTTTTTTTCGCTTTTAAAATATCTTCAAATAAAATGTTTGAAAAATAACCGTCTATCGCACTGTTAATATTTTCTCCCGTACCCCAAAAATTAATCATAAATTGCATTTTATCACAAGCGACAAGTTTTTGAAGAAAATCAAATATTTCTTTTTCATCCGAACTGAATTTATATATATTTTCTAAAATATCTCTGTACAGATAATGAAAATTTTCAATCAGTTTTTTTTCTTTAAAAATTTGCAGAAAAGTACCGTAACTTACATTTAAAATATCCGATTTATCCTTTTTCGGCGGATATATATACTTTGCTCCGCCGTATATTTCTCTGATTGAGCTTTTATCTTTTGAAATATTATGAATAGAGCCGATTATGACTTTTGTTGCTTCATTGTATAAAATAACGTTTGAATGCTTGCCCATTAGCTCAATTGCAAGACAAAGACGGGTAATAGAACCTATTTCATCAAAATAATCAAAATAAAATTCCAAAATTCTTTCATATTCAACCAGTTTAAAATCCTTTATTTTTGAACCGTTTAGATATTTCCTTAACTGCATGCAAAACATCGGAGGATTTTTAGGAATTTCAATATTTCTTTTTTTTATATCCGCATCGTTAATAAAGCAAATATGAGGATATTTCGGGTTTATGTTTATATATAATTTTTTATTTTGGGAATTTGCCGATGACAAATTTCTTAAGTTCAGAATTATTTCATGCCTTGAAGGCAGTTGTATTTTTTGCACAACTGCGCTTTTTATAAAACTGC
>CANQAW010000114.1 GCA_947589525.1 Candidatus Gastranaerophilales bacterium | reverse complement strand
TCCGCTCTTATAATATCAGAATCAGTCTCATATTTTTTTTCTAAATAAGGAATAACACCGCTATAGGTTTGAACGTGCGTTCTATAGTATTTTGTTCCGAAATCGGCGTAAGTAAGTTTAATTCTTTCATCTCCCGAACCATAGAGAATAATTCCTTTTTGAGCGGGGGATAAGGATTTAAAAGGTGCTTCAAAATCAATATTAAAATGTTCGCATACTCCTTTTAAAATGTCGCTATAGTAAGGGTTTGACGTTTTTGCCCAAGGATAGATTGCGCCTTCTTTTAGGGATTTTTCTACGTCAGGGACAACAAGTTCGGGTGAAATTTCAATTTTCACCCCAATTCCGTTACACAAGGGGCATGCTCCTTGAGGATTGTTAAAACTCATTAATCTCGGGGTTAATTCTTCAAAACTAATGTTGCATTCGGGGCAGGAGAGTTTTTCGGAATAAATTGTATCTTTATTTTCTTCAACATCGTGGACGATTAAAAGCCCGTCGGCACGATTGAGCGCGATTTGAGCGGAATCAAAAATTCTTGATTTTGCGCTTGGTTTAACAATAATTCTATCAACCACAATTTCAATTGTGTGTTTTAGGGTTCTGTTAAGTTCAATTTCATCTTCTTCAAGGTTATAGACAACTCCGTCAACTCTGACCCTAACAAAACCTTCAGAACCAAGAGCAGAGAGCATTTGCTTATATTCACCTTTTTTAGAGCGCACAATCGGCGCTAAAATAAGGATTTTTGTACCCTCTTTTAATTTTAAAATGCTGTCCGTTATTTCATCAATTGTTTGAGGAGAAATTTCCCGACCGCACTTAGGACAATGGGGAGTTCCCGCTCTTGAATATAAAAGTCTTAAATAATCATAAATTTCGGTTATTGTCCCGACGGTTGAGCGGGGATTGTTGGATGTTGACTTTTGGTCGATTGAAATAGCGGGAGATAACCCGTCGATTGCTTCAACATCCGGTTTATCCATCTGTCCTAAAAATTGTCTGGCATAGACTGACAGGCTTTCAACGTATCTTCTCTGCCCTTCGGCAAAAATTGTATCAAAAGCAAGGGAACTTTTACCCGAACCGGAGACACCCGAGAAAACAGTCAATTCATTTTTGGGGATTTTAACCGAAACGTGGTCTAAATTATGAACATTGGCATTATAAACTTCAATAAAATCATTCATAGTAAAATTTTAACACGTTAAAATTTAGTTTGGTAATTTTAAAATTTCTTTGTAACAAGCGCAAATATATCGTTATAACAAATTAAAACCATTAAAATTATCAACAAAAAGAAGAAAAAGTTTGTTATTTTTTCGCTTGTTTCTTCAGTGGGTTTTTTGCCTGTTATTTTTTCAATAATTAAAAACATAACATGACCCCCGTCGAGTGCCGGAATTGGCAAAATATTCATAATTGCAAGATTTATACTTATCATTGCGGTTAATAAAATTCCGTCTAAAAATCCTTTAGAAGCTATAATATCACCTCCGACTTTAACTATTGCAATGACTCCGTGCATATCGGAAGCGCTGACTTTTCCGCAAATTAACTGCCAAAGGCTGAACAACATTGTAGCAGTCGTTGAATAAATATAATCAAAAGATTTAATTACAATATCTTTGGGAGTTTTTGTTTCTGCGTAGTTTTCTTCAATTTTTAATAAAACTCCAAGCATTCCTTCTTTTTGAACTTCTATATCTTTTAAAATAACTTCTTTATTTCCTCTTAAAACCTTCATTTCAATTGGTTTATAAGTATCTGATAGCGCAAGCGCAAGGTCATTTAGAGAAATTTCGAAGTCAGTTTTAAAAGTTTTTTGATTATACAACTTATCTCTTAATTCAATTTGATTTTGGGTTAATTCAATACCTTCTTTTTTATATTTTTCCATTCCTTTTAAAACATTTTGATTAACTCCAAGAGGCTTTTCCGCTTTTAGAGGGGGAAGTTTAATTAAAGTATTTAAAGGAATGGTTTCTTTTAAATTCGGGTTTAACTTTTTTAATTCGGAGAGATTTTGCTCATACAAATCTTTTGAAGCGTAATTATCAAAAAGTTTAGAATTTTTAGCGAAAAAAGAAAGAGCGTAAAGAGTATCTATTTTTTGATTATTGATAGAAATAATTTTGTCGTTTTTTAAAATTCCTCTGTCTTTAATATTTGAAGTTATTTTTGAAGAAACATTATCAATATAGATATTTTGCGAATTTGAGGGAAGTTTATGATAAATAAGAGCACACGCCATAACTAAAAATATTGCAAAAACAACATTCATAATAACGCCTGCGCTTACTATAAGGAGTTTTTGAGATATTGTTTTATTTTCGTATAATTCGGGGGAATTTTTATCTAAATATTCATCTTCCTCAACATCGTTAATTGAGGGTTTTTTATCTTTTTTTTCTTTTTCGGCGCAGTCATTATTTTCAGGTTTAATTTGCGCAAAGCTGACATAACCCCCAAATAAAAAAGCGTGGATATAAAAAGTTGTATCTTTTAATTTAAATAATTTCCAAGAAGGACCTATGGGCATTCCTATTCCAAAGCGGGTTACTCGAACCTTAAATAACCGTGCGGCAGCAAAATGACCGATTTCGTGAACTAAAACAAGCGCACTTATTAATAAAATCATTAAAATTTGATTCATTATTTTCCTTTCAGGGTATTATTTTTTGAATTTTATTTTTCTGTAAAATCCAAATATTGTGGGTTTATACGAGTTTAGATTTTTGTTTGATTCGGCAAGTAAAAGTCTTAATTTTTTATTTTGATCTTCAACATCCGACACCCTTTTTTGAAGCATGGTGTTGTTATCTTGAATTTTTTTATACTGCGATTGAGTAATCATTTCTTCGCTTATTAAGTTATTAACATACTTTGCAATTTTTTTTGCAAGAGTTTTAGCAACAAGATTTATGGTGTTTTCCGAAATATCAAGCTTGAATTCATTACTGTTTGACTGTTGTTGAGGAACATCCAGATTTATATTTTTTTTCGCAAGTTGAGCTAATACATATTCTTTAAGTTTTTCTTGCGCTTCAAAAGATTCCGATAATAAATTCATATCATCAAAATCTTCATCATCGTTTGACGTTTTAGCTTCCTGCTCATTAATTTGTTCTTTGTAAATATCAAGATGTTGACCTATCGAACTTAGTGCGCCTTCAAGAATTCCTGTTTTTCTCGGCGTAAAATCGGCTGTTTGAGAAGGAATAGGCTCGGTTTGGGTGATTACGGGAACGGTTGCGGCCTGAGTCAGTTCAGGAACCGGCTGAGTTTCAACATTATTTGCAACAATATCTTCAATGTCATCTACTTCCGCAAGCTCTTGTCGATTTTTTTCTTCAAGCTGGTAATTAATTTCGGCATTTGTTTGAGCATTAATTTCCGCATCAATATCAAACGGCGCGTTAGTGCTTATTTCCGTTTCGGTTTGCACATCGGATTGAATATTATCTTCTTCGGGTTCTTCCATGCTCGGAGTTTGAATTAAATCCTGCTGTTCAACTTGAGCGGAAGTTGAATTTTGAGGCGAATTTTGCTCAATCGGCTCACTAACCGTATTTTCATTTAAGCTTAATTCTTCTTGAATTGTTAACTCAGCTTCGGTTTGAATTTGTTCAACTTCTGTATTTGAAGGTTCTTCAAAGGTTAAGGGTTCATTTGTTTCAACTTCGGAATTCAGCTCTTCGCTTGACATTTGCGAAATATTTTGCTCAAGCGGCGAATTGCTTATTTCTTCATTTGGCAATTCTTCTTCACTTAATGTTTGTTCGGGTTGTTCAAGGACTTTCGTTTCTTGTATGAAATTTTGTAAAGATATTTCATCATCCGTTTTTAAAGATGTTTCTTTGCTTGAACTTTCGGTTTGTTCGAAAGAATTATTTTCATTTTCCTCCGGTTCGGATGTTACGGGTTCAATTTTTTCTGCTGTTTGTTCTTCGGGTGTAAAAGTTTGGTTTTCTTCCAAAAGATTTTGAATTTCGCCTAAAGTTGCAGTATTTTCATCAGGCAGATTGTTTAAAATATTATCTTCGGATGTTTGAGATATTTCTTCGTTTTCGGCAGTTTGTTGTGTTTGATTTTGTTCATAAACAAGAGAATTAAATTCATCAAAAGCCGATAATTTATTATTGTCTTGCTCATCCTGATTATGCAGGGCATTTTCAATTTCAATTAATGCAGGGCTTTGCTGTTCGTTTTCATTTTTATCGGTTTGCTCAAAAGTTTCCTTATCCGATATTTGATTTAATTCATCAAACTCCCGCAAAGATATTTCATCATCCGCTTTTAAAGATGTTTCTTCGTTATTTTCCAAATCCTCTTTAAGAGTAAATTCGGAAGTCTTTTGTATAAAATCTTCAAAAGGCCGGGAAACCTGTTCTTGCGTATTTTCTTCGACAGCTTCGTTTGCTTCTTTTTGCGCATTTTCTTCGGCAAATTCTTTTAGTGACTGCGCCAATTGTTCCTCGGATTTTAATTCGGTTTCAGAAGGGGCTTGAGTTTCTAAAGGTTCAAGCATTCTTAAACTCATCGGAAGTTCAAAAGAATATTCGCTCTCGGTTTCTTCCGATTTATTTTCCTCGGTTTCACTAACCTCTTGAGTTTGGACATCTTCGCTTTTTGCTTGTTCTTCAAAAAACGCAGGCATGTTTAAAGATAATTCGGGTTCTTCTTTAATGTTTTGAGATTCGGGTTCTATGTTTATTAAAATATCATTTTTAATTTCCAACGGAATTTCGGAAATTTCTTCTTCTTTATTTTCAATTTCCAAAGGTGCGTTTAAATCAATTTCAACTTCGGAATTCAGCTCCTCGCTTGAAAATTGTGAAATATTTTGCTCAAGCGGCGAATTGCTTATTTCTTCATTTGGCAATTCTTCTTCGCTTAATGTTTGTTCGGGTTGTTCAAAGACTTGCGTTTCTTGTATGAAATTTTGTAAAGATATTTCATCATCCGTTTTTAAAGATGTTTCTTTGCTTGAAAATTGTGAAATATTTTGCTCAATCGGCTCACTAACCGTATTTTCATTTAAGCTTAATTCTTCTTGAATTGTTAATTCAGCTTCGGTTTGAATTTGTTCAACTTCTGTATTTGAAGGTTCTTCAAAGGTTAAGGATTCATTTGTTTCTGTTTGGGGAATTTCATTTTCAAGAGGGTTTTGAAAGCTTAATTTTTCGAATGTTAAAGGTTTAATTTGAGGGTTTTCGTTTTCAAATTTTGCAACTAAAAGTTCTAAAGCTCTTTCATCAAAAAATTCTTCTCCGGATTCATTTTCGAAAATTGCTTCTATCCCTTTTTCTTTAAAGAAGGAGTTAAGTTCTTCTATGTTGTAACTATAACCCTTCTGAGATAATTCCTCTATTATCTCATCTCTCGTATATACTTTAGAACCCATAACAAAAAATATTATACAAAAAATAGCCTCTAAAAGCTAGAGGCTATTTTAATAAATATAATATAAATATAATTAATCGTCAAGCGCATCAACTCCGGGCAGGATTTTGCCTTCAATAAATTCCAAAGAAGCACCGCCTCCTGTTGAAACGTGGGTAAAATCTTCCGATTTTGCAAATTTCTTAGCGGCAGATACGCTGTCTCCTCCGCCTATAACGGAAATTGCTCCTTGCTTTGTAGCTTCAACTATAGCTTGCAATACCGCTTTTGTACCGTCGGCAAATTTGGGATTTTCAAAAGCGCCGACAGGGCCGTTCATTAAAATTGTCTTAGAAGATTTAATAACATCGGCAAATC
>CANQAW010000113.1 GCA_947589525.1 Candidatus Gastranaerophilales bacterium | reverse complement strand
ATAATGGATTTATCGCAAGAACCTTGATAGGCAAGATTATGGATAGTGAAAACTGATTTCGTATCTTTATAAAATTCATCATATTTATAATTAGTTTTAAGATAAACGGGAAGCATAGAGGTATGCCAATCGTTTGCATGCACAATATCGGGTTTGAAGTTTAAAAGTTTTGCATATTCCAATACCGCCAAACAAAATGCAACATATCTTTGCATTTCATACATTTCATCGCACCATTTCGGATATACAACATTAAAACAAGAGTAATACTTCGGATTATCCACAAAAAATATTTTAATTTTTGTCTTGGGAACTTCGCACATCTTTAATTTGAAAACATGTCTTGTATGACCCATATCCATTGTTAATTGAGAATTTTCAAGCTCGACAATGTTATATTTTTCTTGGTCGATACAGCCGTATAACGGAGTAAAAACTGCGCATTCAACATCTTGTTTATCAAGATACAGAGGCAGTTGTCCGACAACATCCGCCAAACCTCCGACCTTTGAATACGGTGCAACTTCGCTTGAAGCAAACAATACTCTTAATTGTCTTGTTGTTTTATTAAATTTTTTTCTAAAATCATTAAGTTTCATAATTCTATCCTTATATTAATTTTTAAGTCAAAGAAAGCATTTTGAGAGTTTCCTTTAAAAGTTCTTGCGAATCGTCTTTTTCAAGAGTCTTAACGGCTTTTTCCAATATTAAATTATATTCGTTAGGATTATATCCCAGCGATTGCAAAATTGTTGTTGTTTGTTTTATTGTTTCGGCGGAAATTTTGGTTTGGTCAATTTTAGAAACCAAAATTTCTGAGGATAATTCAATTTTTGTAAGTTTATCTTTTATCTCAAGAACTATTTTTTGCGCCATTTTGGAACCGACGCCTTTTGCCCTTGAAATTTGTTTATAATCCTCGTTTAAAACAGCTTCAATAAGTTCATTAATCTCAAATTCATCAAAAAGAGCAAAAGCAACTTTTACCCCGACACCTGAAACGTTTGTTAATATATCAAAGATAATTCTTTCCTGCTTGGTTTTAAATCCGCACAAAAACATTGAATCTTCTTTATGAATTAATCTTGAGTATATTTTAACTTCGGAATTAATTTCGCCGATTTGAGACAGAACCCTTGAGCAGACCAAAAATCTATACCCCATGCCTGAATTCTCAACAGTACAATAAGGATAATTTTTATCAACTAAAATGCCTTTTACAAAATCGAACATTATTAAAACTCCAATTTTAATTATAAACAAAAAAGATTTAGCAGGATAATTTGTCATATATTTTTACAAAATTATAATTTGCCTTTTTTGTTGATATAATATAAGCACTGATATTTAAACAAGCGAGAAACGTATGAACAAGATAATGTATTCAGGTGCAGAGATTTTATTAAAATCTTTAGTCAAAGAGGGAGTTAAAGAAATTTTCGGATATCCCGGCGGAGTCGTTCTTCCGCTTTATGATGCACTGTACCTGCAAAATGATATTAAGCATTATTTAGTACGTCACGAACAGGCAGCGGTGCATGCTGCCGAAGGGTATGCAAGAGCAACGGGCTGTGCGGGTGTCGCCGTTGTAACTTCGGGCCCTGGGGCTTGTAATACCATAACGGGGCTTGCTAACGCATATTACGACGGCACTCCCTTAGTTTTAATCACGGGTCAGGTAAACTCCAAATTAATCGGAGGCGATGCTTTTCAAGAAGCTGATATAGTGGGAATTACCCGTTCTTGCTGTAAGCATAATTATCTTGTTAAAGACGTAAAAGACTTGGCAAGAATTATAAAAGAAGCATTTTATATTGCTTCGACAGGCAAAAAAGGACCTGTGGTGGTTGATATTCCCGTTGATATTTTTAACGCAAAATACGAATTCAACTATCCCAAAAATGTTAAGCTTGCGGGTTATAATCCAAACTATAAAGGACACCCTCTTCAAATTCAAAAAGCGCTTAATACTCTTTTTGAATCAAAACGCCCCGTTATAATATCGGGGGGCGGTGTTGTTGCTTCAAACGCTCATAAAGAGCTTAAAGAACTCGCTGTTAAGCTTCATATACCCGTTGTACACACTCTTATGGGTTCGGGAACTTACCCTGATGATTTGGAGACAAGTCTCGGAATGATGGGTATGCATGGTAAATATTGTGCAAATCTGGCAGTTTCAAATGCCGATGTTATTTTTGCAATAGGCACAAGATTTTCCGACAGAATTACGGGAAGTTTAAAACACTTCGCAAGAGATGCGCAAGTTATACATATTGATATTGACCCCTGTTCAATTTCCAAAAATGTTAAAGCATCAATACCCATAGTCGGGGATGTAAAGAATGTATTATCCGCAATGCTTCAGGAATTGGCAAAATCTCATCATAAAATAAACACCGAACTTAAAGATAAATGGTTTGCCGAAATTTCTCAATGGAAGAAAAAAACTGCGGTTATACAAAAAAATTCCGGCAAATTAAGCGCTATTACGGTATTAACAACAATATACGAATATACAAAAAAAGACGAGCCGATAATTACAACGGAAGTCGGACAACATCAAATGTGGTGCGCACAGAATTTTAAGTTTAATAAACCCAGAAAGCTTATTACTTCCGGCGGATTGGGAACTATGGGCTTTGGTTTTCCCGCATCAATGGGTGCTTGCGTAGCGGAAAAGGGTAAATATGTTATAAACATTGCAGGTGACGGCTCTATTCAAATGAATATTCAAGAGCTTATGACCTGTATAGATTATAAATTTAAAGTTATAAACTGCATTATAAATAACGGATATCTTGGTATGGTTCGCCAATGGCAGGAAAAAATATACAATAAACATTATTCTCAAACAAAAATATCCTCACCTGACTTTGTAACCCTTGCAGAAAGCTACGGTGCTTTGGGTATCAGAGTCCAAAAAGAAGAGCAAATTATACCCGCACTGAAACAAGCAATTGAGTTTGATGGGCCCGTTTTGATAGATTTTATCTGCGATAGCTTTGAGATGGTTTACCCATGGGTATTGGCGGGCGAGCCCATAGACAAAGTATTATTATCTCGCGAGGAGGGTTAAATGACTGTTAATCATACAATATCTGTTCTGGTTACAAATGAAGTCGGCGTTTTATCGAGAATTGTGGATTTATTTTCGGGACGCGGATACAATATTGAAAGTTTAACGGCTGCCCCCGCTTTGGATAATATTTATTCGAGAGTTACAATTGTAACCGCAGGCGATGATGATGTTATCGAGCAAATTTGCAAACAGTTAAACAGGCTTATTCCCGTCATCAAAGTAGCAAATATATCGGTGGGTGAAGCAATAGAGTATGAAATCGGTCTTATAAAAGTAGCGGTCAGTGATACAAACAGAGCCGAATTTTTAAACATAATTGCACAGGCAAATGCAAAGATAATGGATGTATCGGATAAAGTATACACCGTTAAAATTGACGGCACTCAAAAAGACGTACAAACATTTACCGAGCTTGTTCGGCAATACGGAATAAAAGAATTTGTAAGATCGGGTAAAATTGCAATAACCAAAAATAATCAATTTTCAAATTTTAAAAAAACTAATCAAAATTAAATGTTTTTAATAAGCCTGTTTTGTTCATC
This sequence comes from Candidatus Gastranaerophilales bacterium, assembly GCA_947589525.1. Classification (GTDB taxonomy): domain Bacteria; phylum Cyanobacteriota; class Vampirovibrionia; order Gastranaerophilales; family Gastranaerophilaceae; genus RUG14156. The sequence goes on along the minus strand of CANQAW010000113.1, from coordinate 2,204 downwards.
AACATGAGCAATTTTCGCCTTGAAAGTTTTTTGCTCCTGTTCGTTTAAAAGAGCATAAGCAACAATAATTATCTTGTCTTTAACCTGTACTTGCCTTGCGGCAGCGCCGTTAAGGCAAATTATTCCGGAGTTTGCTTTTCCTTCTATTACATAAGTTGAAAACCTGTTACCGTTATTAATATCCAAAATTTCCACTTTTTGATTTGCGGAAATATCAACTTCATCCAATAATGCTTTGTCAATTGTAATTGACCCGACATAATCAAGATTTGCTTGTGTAACCGTTGCTCTGTGTATTTTTGCGTATAAAAACTCTTTCATCATAACAAACTAATTTTATCACTAAAAAAAAATACGGCAATTTTAAAAATAAGAAAAAATAATGCGGTATGAAACCGCATAAGTCAAGAAAGGAATGGTTAGACTATTAACAATTTAATTATCGCACATAAAACAATACTTGTGCAATTTTATTACTAAATTGTTACATATACTATACATTTTGTTGTATATTTTACTTTATCCCTTTCATATCAAGAAATTCTTCGACCTCTTTCATCAAGCTGGCTTTCAATTCAGAAAAACTGTCGCTGTCTTTAAGCACGCAAGAACCTATTCCGGCAATAATATAATTTAAATTAATGTTATAGTCAAGTAATAATTTACTCAATAACTGAATACTAGGCAGACTTTTTGAATTTTCTATGTTTGAAACTGCTTGTTTGGTTATGCCTAAATCGTTTGCCAAGTCCTCTTGAGACTTCTTAAGTATTTTTCTTATCTTTTTTATTCTTGCTCCGATTTCTTTCATTTTTTTACTCCATATAAATTAATTGTTGACTTTTATAAATTTATAGTTTACTATTTATTTATCAATTATATTATAACATAATAAACCAATAATTGACAGGAGTATTTTTGGAACAGCTATGAAAGAAAAAGAACTTGCGACTGAATGCAAACAAATAATAAGGTGTATATTTGAAGGACTCACCACAAAAGAAACCGCACAGCGCTTAAATTATTCAAAATCCACGGTTTCACTCAGAATGCGCTACATTTTTGACAAGTACAACGCAAAAAATAAAATTGAATTTGTAATTCTGGTTTTTAGCGAATTATTAAATAAAAACAAGAAAAAAATAAAAGAATTAAAAGCGGAAAATGCAATATTAAAAACCAAAAAATAAAATAACCGAAAAACTTTCTACTTTTTTACTCTCTATTTATTCAAATTTGACCTTTTTAATAAAGGTCATTTTTTTATGTTATTATAAAACAATGAACATTGGTTGCGATATAGAAGATATTTCAAGATTTAAAGATAAAACGCTTGAAAAAGATGCCCATTTTTTAAACAGGGTTTTTACAAAAAAAGAGCTTGATTACTGCTTCAAATATAAAAATCCCGCATCTCATCTTTGCGCAAGATTTTGCGCCAAAGAAGCAGTTGTAAAAGCATTAAGCAATATATATGACAAAATTGTTCCGTACAACAAAATAGAAATACTGAATTTTGACAACGGTGCTCCATATATTAATATTTTGATTGAAGAGATAAAAAACAAAAAATTATTAGTTTCTTTGTCTCACGATAAAGATAAAGCAATCGCATTTGTTGTTATTGATTAATATTAATAATAAAAATGCCGAAGTATAAACTTCGGCATTTTAATATACAAAAACTGAGAAATTAATCTTTTTGCATATCTTTCATGGATAAACCTATTCTGTGTTCTTGAGGAGTGAACTTTTTGATTAAAACTTCAATTTCATCCCCTAAATTAAACATAGAATTTAGATTTACCTGACCGTCGGCAATTTCAGACGACGGAAGCAGAGCTTCAACTCCGGGGTATATGTTAATAAATGCGCCAAAAGAGGTAATTTTATTGATTGTGCCTTTAATTACATCGCCTTCTTTAAATTTATCAACTATTTCATCCCAAGGATTAGCTCCCATTCTTTTTAAAGAAAGAGAAATTCTCTTTAAATCTTCATCAATTTTAATAATTTTAACTTCAATTTTTTGACCCAATTGTATAACATCGGACGGGTGTTTAATTCTTTCCCAAGAAATTTCGGATATGGGAAGAAGTCCGTCAATCCCTTCGATATCAACAAAAGCGCCAAAATCCGCTATTCTTACAACTTCACCTTCAACTATTTGGTCAACCGCCAAGCGAGAGATGATTTCATCTGCA
>CANQAW010000112.1 GCA_947589525.1 Candidatus Gastranaerophilales bacterium | reverse complement strand
CGGAAAAATATTTTTCCAAATATACCGTATACGTTTTTATGTCCCGATTTAAATTATCCGCTATTTTATTCAGTTTGTCCGCTTCTTTTTGTTTTTGCTGTATGTCATAAGCCTGAGTACTGAAATATTCAACCATGGAGCTAAAATCATAACGAGCTTCACCATGGTATAATTTTTCAAGCAGTTCAAGTGCTTCTTTTGTATTTTGTATTTCGTTTTGGTTTATTTTTATAAGGTTTTGCTGTTTTCCGATTTCTTCATTAACCGATTGGATGGTATTGTACACATTTTGTGAAAAAGATGACTCAAAAGAGTCGTTTGGAATTTCACCTTTAAAGCCTATATTTTTTTTAATTAATTTATATGTGTTGTTTAAATATATTGAATTTATTTTCATACTTTTCTCCCGTTTTTATTTTAAACATCCTAAAAAAATTTTTTTGCCGTTTGAAGGCAATTTTTTATTTTTTTGACTTTTATTTAATATCATATGGTTTAAGATTATGTTGATAAGTGTTAATAATTCGTTAAGTGCAAATAAAATATATTATACGGGAAAAAAATATACACAAAAAGATCAAACTCGAAATTCGCCCGAAAATGAAGCTTCAGGAGAAAATATTCAAAATCTCCGTATGCCGGCTGAATTTGAACTTTTAAAAGCTCATCTTTTAACAATCCATCCTCTGCTTGAATACCGAGATAAATCGGATAAAACAAATTGTTGCGATGTTTCAAAGGAAATATGCCAAGATGATAATAACGCTGTAATTTTTGATACTTCTCAAACCTATTTAACGCCCGATAACTCTTTATACGACAGTATTAATTATTTAAATATTAAAGACAGAGCGCCGAATATAGCTAAACTTTTTACCAAAACATCAAAAGAATATAAATTCTGCCTCGAAAATTCAAACTTGGATTTAGACTCCGATGTTAATTTGTTTGACGGCTTTGATATAAAAACTTTTGATATTCCCGAGCGTTTTGCCGTTATGGCGGATAACAGCCTGCGAAAAAACGGCAGTGCATATATAATTGATGATATTGCTCCAATATTCCAAGGGGAAGATATTGCACAGATTGCCGAAACATTATCAAAATTTGCAAGAGGACACAAATTTGACGACGTATATAAATTCAAAGCGGGCAATAAGGAAATTACCGCAGTTTATATAGGCGGAGGCGAGGTAGGCGAGGTTTATAAATTAACCGATGAATTTAATAATACCGTTGCGATTAAAATATATTCTTCCCTTCGGGGCAAATCACTGGATATAAATTCGGGGCTTGTTGAAATAGCTCTGTCAAGACAGCTTGCAAAAGATAATGTTACCGATGTGCCGAAATTTTACATGGCAAATGCGGGGTTATATAAACGCTATGGCAGTTCTAAAATATGCCCTGATACCCCGTGGCTTGTTTTTGATTATATAGATGATGATACTAAAGCTAAAAATACAGGGATAAAGCTTACACATTGGCTTCAAAATCATTACATGCACTACGGCGATTCAAAAAATCAAAGAACTAAAGGCGGATATCTTTTAGATATAGGCGGATGCGTTAGTGATAATTACAAAGCAAGAAAAATATGGGGTATATTCGGTATGGGCGGAAATGACAGTGAATATTCCTTAAACAGTCTGCTTGAAAATTCTTTAAAACAAGGCGTGGGAATTAATGAAATACTCGGTATATTTCATTAGCAAAATTAAAAGCAAAAAAATATATTTACCTTTTTTATAGTTATGTAAACTTACAATAAAAAAACTTGTTGACGAAAGATTTTGTTTATTATAAGGTTAAAATTACCGTATTATAATTATATTATAGAAAAGGTAAAAAATGAGCACAGCAAAAAGACAAAGAATCAGAGTATGCTTAAAAGCGTACGACCATCAATTAATTGATAGTTCTGCTCAAAAAATTGTAGAAACGGCAAAAAGAACTGATGCTTCCGTATCAGGTCCTATCCCTATGCCTACAAAACGTAGAGTATATTGTGTTCTTCGTTCGCCTCACGTTGATAAAAAGTCTCGTGAACATTTTGAAATGAGAACTCATAAAAGAATTATCGATATCTATGAACCAACGCAGCAAACAACGGAAGAATTATCCAGAATGGATTTACCTTCAGGCGTTGATATTGAAGTAAAACTATAATTACTTCATTTAAGAACACATACAATTTAATATTAATGTGATCTATTTAAAAAGACAGAGTTTAAATTAAACAAAGTCAAGTAAGTACACTAAAGAGAAATACCTAAAAGTAGCTCTCACAACAGAAAGGTTTAACATGACAATCGGTGTTATTGGTAAAAAACTTGGAATGACACAAATATATGATGAAGCCGGTCTATGTATTCCGGTGACTGTCGTTGCTGTTGAAGAAGCTGTTGTAACGCAAGTTAAAACAACTGAAACAGACGGTTATAACGCTATTCAAGTCGGTGTTGTTCCTGCTAAAGAAAAACACTTGACAAAAGCACAAATCGGTCATTTCAAGAAAAATAATCTTGAAAACTTCAGACATTTACAGGAATTCAGAGTAGATGATGCTTCTAAATTCACTGTAGGACAAAAAATTTCTTTGGAAGTTTTGGAAAATGTTCAAAAAGTCGATGTTACCGGTCGTTCAATCGGAAAAGGATTTCAAGGAACGGTAAAAAGACACAACTTCTCAAGAGGACCGATGGGTCACGGCTCTAAAAATCACAGAGCTCCGGGTTCAATTGGTGCCGGTACTACGCCAAGCCGTGTTGTAAAAGGCAAGAGAATGGCGGGTAATATGGGTAATGAAAAAGTTACCGTTACCAAACTGACGGTAGCAAAAGTTATCGCAGATAAAAAATTATTATTAATCAAAGGTGCTATCCCCGGTCCTGAAGGCAAACTTGTTACAATAAAACCTGCCAGGACTAAATGGAATTAGAGGTGCGCAATGACAAAAAATACAAAAACAGAAAATAAAACAGTAAAATTATTATCAACTCAAGGTTCGGAGCTGGGACAAATCAATCTTGAAGGTTCCGTCTTTGGAGTTGAACCAAATACTCATGTTATGTATCTTGCTCTTAAAAGACAATTAAACAACGCTCGTGCAGGTTTAGCAAGTGCCAAAACAAGAGCTGAAGTTTCAGGCGGCGGTAAAAAGCCTTGGAAACAAAAAGGAACAGGCAGAGCTCGTGCAGGTTCTTTGAGAAGCCCGTTGTTCAGAGGCGGCGGAGTCATTTTTGGTCCAAAACCGAGAAGTTATGAAACGGAATTGCCTCAAAAAGCAAGAAAACTGGCATTGAAATCCGCTCTTAGCGCAAAATTAGAAGTAATGACGGTTGTTAAAGATTTTTCCGAAATTACCGAAGCAAAAACAAAAGCAATGATTAAGATTTTAAAAGACCTTAATGCTCAAGGAAAAGTTTTAATTATTGCAGATTTATCCGCTGAAGAAAATAAAAATCTACAGCTGAGCGCAAGAAATATACCCAGCGTTAAATTACTTCTTCCCACAAATTTGAATGTTAAAGATATTGTTGAAGCTGATACTATTATTGCTACCGAATCCGCTATTAACTTTATCACTGAAAGGTTGGCAAAATAATGACAAACACAAATACCAACAAAGAAAGATTATACAGTGTAATCAAAAAGCCTGTTATCACCGAAAAATCGATGATGTTAACAGCTAATAACACATATACTTTTGAAGTGGCTAAAGATGCTACAAAAGTTGAAATTGCACAAGCTGTCGAACAGGCTTATCCAAACCGCAAAGTTAAGAAAGTAAGAACGGTTTATATGCCTTCTCATCAAAAGAGAATGGGTATGAAATTTGGCAGAACTCAATCAGGGAAAAAAGCTATTGTTACAATAGCGGGTGACCCTATCGAAGAATTGACAGGAGTATAAGATTATGGCAACAAGAAAAATTAATCCTACTTCCCCCGGTCAACGTGGAATGACAAGACCTGATTATTCCGAAATAACAACTTCTACTCCTGAAAAATCATTGGTTAAATCTTTAACTAAGTCAGGCGGAAGAAATAACACGGGTAAAATTACCACACGTCATATCGGAGGCGGTCATAAACGCGCTTATCGTGTAATTGACTTTAAAAGAGATAAAATCGGTATTCAAGGAACAATAATGACTATTGAATATGACCCTAACAGAAATGTCAGAATTTGCCTTGTAAATTATGCCGATGGTGAAAAAAGATACATTTTATGCCCCGAAAACTTAAATGTCGGAGATAAAATTGTTTCAGGCCCCGAAGCTGATATCACAACAGGAAATGCACTTCCTTTAGATGCTATTCCTCTTGGTGCTTTGGTTCATAACATTGAACTGAGACCCGGCAGAGGCGGAAAATTGGCCAGAAGCGCAGGTAATTCCGCTCAGGTAATGGCTAAAGAAGGCGAATACGTAACAATAAAACTTCCGTCTTCCGAAATGAGAATGGTTAGAAAAGATTGTTATGCTACAATCGGCGTTTTGGGAAATTCCGAATATAAAAATCTATCAACGGGCAAAGCGGGAAGAACACGCCACTTAGGCATTAAGCCTACGGTTCGCGGTGTTACAATGAACCCTGTTGATCACCCGCACGGTGGTGGTGAAGGTAAGACAGGCCCCGGCGGTAACCCGAAAACTCCTTGGGGCAAACCTGCATTAGGATACAAAACACGTAATCCTAAAAAAGCTTCAAGCAAGTTGATAGTAAGAAGAAGAAAAAAATAAAAGGAGAACATAAATAGATGGCTCGTTCATTAAAAAAAGGTCCATACGTTCATCAATCCCTGCAAAAGAAGATTGATGCAATGAATGAAAAAAACGAAAAAAAAGTTATTAAAACTTGGTCAAGAGCTTCTATGATTGTGCCTGACATGCTAGGTCACACAATCGCTGTTCACAACGGCAAAACTCATGTACCGGTTTATGTAACAGAGCAAATGGTCGGACATAAACTAGGCGAATTTGCAATAACAAGAACATTTAGAGGTCACGCAGGCGATAAGACTGCTAAGAAAAAGTAACTTTAAGGAAACAGAAAAATGCAAGAAGCTATATCAAAACAAACAGATATTAAAATGACAGCTAGAAAAATCCGCAGAGTGATTAATTTAATCCGAGGAAAAAAGGCTGTTGAAGCGCAAAGAATGCTAAAATATATGCCTTATTTTGCCGCTCGTATTGTTGAAAAAAATCTTAACGCTGCTATAGCAAATGCTTCCGAAAAATTCGGCGCAAACGCAGATGTTTTAAAGATTTCCGAAATATATGCCGATGAATCTGCGACATACAGACGCGTCAGAGCTCGTGCTCAAGGCAGAATGTATAAGAGATTAAAAAGAACATCTCACTTAACGGTTAAAGTAGTGAAAGATTAGGAGAAACAATAATGGGACAAAAAACAAATCCGACCGGATTTAGAGTAGGTATAATTGAACCATGGGTTTCTACATGGTTTGCTAAAAAAGGTCAATATGCTAAAAATATAAAACAAGATGCGCAAATCAGAAAATTTATTAAGAAAAAATTGTATGTTGCGGGTGTGTCCAGAATTAATATTGCAAGAAAAGCAAACAATATTAATATCACGGTAGTTACCGCTAAACCCGGTATTGTTGTAGGCCGCGGCGGTCAAGGTATAGATGAATTAAGGCTTGCTGTTGCAAAATTGATTAAAACAAACGCAGTTACAATTGATGTTGTGGAAGTTGCAAGAATAGATGTCGACGCTCAACTGGTTGCCGAAAATATTGCACTTCAACTTGAAAAACGTATCGCATTCAGACGTGCCATGAAACAAGCAATGCAAAGAACAATGCGTGCGGGTGTTCAAGGTATAAAAGTTATGGTATCGGGCCGTTTGGGCGGTGCTGAAATTGCAAGAAGCGAATGGG
>CANQAW010000111.1 GCA_947589525.1 Candidatus Gastranaerophilales bacterium | reverse complement strand
TTTGGCGTATTCAAAAATTTCTCTATTTGTTCAACCGATGAAACATCATTTAAACTCAAGATATCAGAATTCTTATGCGGAATTGCCTTGTCTTTAAATGTGGTATTAAAAAAATCTATCATTGCCTGTGCAATACAACATGAATATATTTTTCCTCTATCTAAAGTCACTCCGTTTGCATAATAATGACAGTGCGCCATATCCGGTTCATTGGTTCTTGTTTCATTTAATGAAAGGTGAAGAGGCATAAATCGATTAACATTTGTCAATTTGTATATAAATTTATATTTATACGACATTTCATTAATATAACCCAAATCTAAAAGTTTGTCATTTTCAATATAATTACTTATACTAACTAAGACAGCGTTCTCTGCACAAGCTTTACAGAACTTTTCACCTTTCTCTTTAAACAGCAAACCGTTTGTTATTAACTCTATATGTGCTTTTTTGAAATATTTTCTTGTAATTTCAATTAACTGTTCAATATTATCATGAAGCAAAGGCTCGCCGCCAACCAGCATAAATTCGGTTAATTTTTCTTTAACTCCCTTTATATCAGCCAATGTACTTAAATCTCTTTCAAAATCTTCAACGGGCACTTGATACTTGGGAGCCAGAGGGGCAAAGTGATCGCAATATGCACAGTTTAAGTTGCAGTTATGGCAAACGGGAACTTCTATATGATAAAAATTGCGTCTGGGTACGTCAACATCAGACATGCGACGGTCTGATTTATTTTTGTTTTTTATGCTTTCAAAAGCAAGACAACTACCGGCTCCGGCGCAAAACCCTAAAGTTGTTTTTAAAAAATCTCTCCGAAGCATCTTAACTCCCCATAATATATCCAGACTAAATTCTAGCATATATTTTTATATTTGCAAATAATGTAAAATTACCAAAAACTCTAATTAAAAATAAAATAAAATTTTCTATAATTTAAATATGAAAATTTTATTTTACGATACAAGAAAAAACGAATTTGAATATTTAACCCAAAATATGCCTTCTCAATTAGAGCCTTATTTTATAAATTCTCCGATAGGGGAATACTCTTATATTGATGATAATTATCTTGATTGCGAAGCTATAAGTATTTTTGTAAATTCAACATTGAACTCTGAAATTCTTTCTAAATTCAAAAATTTAAAATATATTTTTCTAAGGTCAACAGGCTATTCAAATGTTGATATAAACTATTGCAAAGAAAACAACATTATGATATTCAACGTTCCTCAATACGGTTCATCAACCGTTGCGGAATATGCTTTTGCGCTTATCCTGTCGCTGGTTAAAAAAATTTACGAAGCTAAAAATTCAATTTTGGAAGGAGCGGTTGAGAGAGAAGAGTTAACGGGATTTGATTTAAAAAACAAAATTATGGGTATAATCGGTCTTGGGTCAATAGGAAGAAAAATTTTAAACATAGCGCACGGTTTTGGCATGGAAGTCATTGCAAATGACATTGAGCAAAAAGGTGCTTATAAATATGTAGATTTAGATGAACTTCTTGAAAAATCCGATTTTGTAACAATAAATTGTCCTTTGACTTCTCAAACAAAAGGGATGATAAATAAAGAGGCAATTGCAAAAATGAAAAGAACCGCTTTTTTAATTAACATCGCAAGAGGAGATATAGTAGATACTCAAGCGTTGTACAGAGCGGTAATAGACAAAAAAATCCAAGGATGTGCTCTTGATGTATTTGAATGCGAAGAAGTATTATGCGAAACATATTCAACCTGTCAAAAATACAGAAACATTGAAGAAGTTTGTCTTAAAAAGTATTTTTTTATAGATAAACTCTCCAAGCTCCCAAACGTAATTATAACTCCGCATAACGCTTATAATACCTATGAAGCCAATCAAAGAATATTAAAAACAACGCTATATAACATTAAACAAGTTCTTAACAATGAGTTAAATTCTGGCGTCAAAAATTTAGTTTTGATATAATAATTTTATTATGGAAGAACTGAATAAATATATAGAACACACTCTTTTAAAACCCGACTCAACCTTAAGTCAAATTGAAAACTTGGCAAAAGAAGCTCTTAAGTATAATTTTTTAGGCATTTGCATAAATTTAAACTATATTAAAGAAGCAAAAAGTTTTCTAAGCGGTACGGATATTAAAATTGTAAGCGTTGTTAACTTTCCTCTTGCAAATAACACAATTGATATCATTCAAAAGCAGACTCAAAACGCGCTGGAGTTTGGTGCTGATGAAATTGATACGGTGATTAATCTCGCTCAATTAAAAAATAAAAATTATAAAAAGGTTGTTGAGGATATTAAAAAAACAAAAGAAATTGCAAAAGATAACATATTAAAAGTTATCATAGAAACTGATTTATTAACCGAAGAAGAAATAATTGAAGCTTCAAAATGCGCAATTGAAGCAGGTGCTGACTTTGTTAAAACTTCAACAGGCTTTGTCAAGGGAGGAGTCGGCGCAAAAGTTGAAGATGTCGCATTAATGTATCGGACGGTAAACCCGTACGGATTAAAAGTTAAAGCCTCGGGCGGAATTAAAACAAAAGCTCAGGCGCTTGAATTAATTAAAGCGGGAGCATGCAGATTGGGAACATCAAGCGGTGTTGAAATAATAAAAAATGTTTAAGAAAGGCAAAAAATGACAAAAGAAGAAAACAAAATCACCATTCGTTCAGACAGAAAAACAGATTACACTTTTATGTATAAAGGTGAAGAAGTAGTATTAAAAGCAGGAAGCGTAGTTTCCGTTGCAGACGGTCTTAAAAATGTTGTTTTTCCGACTGTTGCAATGAAGATTATGAATAATTTAATAGTAATTAAGGAAGATGTAAAATAATGAAAAACGATGATAATAAAATTATTATCACAGTTACAGGCATTGATAAAGTCGGAATTGTAAGCGCAGTTTCCGCTTGTCTTGCCGAACACAGCGTAAACATTGAAGACATTAAACAAACAATAATGCAAGATAACTTTGTAATGATTATGCTATGCGATATAAAGAAAATTAAAGTTTCTTTTAAAGAATTTAAAGAAAATCTCTTGGAGCTGGCAAAAAAACTAAAAATGGAAATATGGGTTCAAAAGAAAGAACTTTTTGATAAAATGCACACAATTTAAAGGTACTGATGTCCTATTTTAATCAACAACATATTATTGAAACAATCAAGATGATTAAAATACATCATCTTGATATAAGAACCGTGACTTTATCTTTAAGTTTGAGAGACTGTTGTTCGACAAGCTGTAAAAAAACAGGCGCTAAAATCTATGATAAAATAATCAAATATGCAAAAAATCTTGTATCTTTTGCGCAAGAAACAGAAAACGAATATTCAATTCCCATTGTTAATAAAAGAATAGCGCTCAGCCCCATATCGTTTATAGGTGAAAGTTGTGATAATACGGACTATGTTTATCTTGCCAAAAAAATAGATGAAGCGGGGCAGGAAGTCGGAGTTGATTTTATAGGCGGTTTTAGCGCTCTTGTTGATAAAGGCTTTACAAAAGGCGATTTAAAATTCTTCGAGCAAATTCCCGATGCTCTGGCTCAAACCAAAAAACTTTGTTCAAGCGTAAACCTCGGAACTTCCAAAGCGGGGATAAATATGGATGCCGTATTAAAAACAGCCGATATTATAAAACAATGTGCAATTTTGACCAAAGATTTTGACAGTATTGCTTGTGCTAAATTTGTCTGTTTTTGTAATGCGGTAACTGATAATCCCTTTATGGCAGGGGCATTTTGTGCGGTTAATGAAGCAGAATGCGCTCTGAATATCGGAGTTTCAGGTCCTGGGGTAATATCAAGCGCCATAGAAAATCTGGACAAAAATGCAGACTTAGGCGAAGTTAGTAATTTAATTAAAAAAATGGCTTTTAAAATCACGACCGCAGGAGAACTTATCGGCAGAAGACTAGCACAAAAATTAAATATCCCCTTTGGTATAATTGACTTATCGTTAGCTCCCGCACCAAACAAAGGCGACAGCGTTGCTGAAATTTTTCAGGCAATGGGTTTAGAATATGCAGGTGCACACGGAACAACTTTAGCTCTTGCAATGTTAAATGATGCGGTTAAAAAAGGCGGTACAATGGCTTCAAGCTATGTAGGGGGATTATCAGGCGCATTTATTCCCGTATCTGAAGACTTGGGAATGATTGAAGCGGTTAATAAAAACTCTCTTACAATTGATAAGCTTGAAGCAATGACAAGTGTATGCTCTGTCGGCTTAGATATGATAGCAATCCCCGGCGACACGCCAAATTCTGCAATAGCAGGAATTATAGCTGACGAAATGGCAATAGGAATGATAAACAAAAAAACAACCGCAGTCAGAATTATCCCCGTTATAGGTAAAAAAGAAGGCGAGTTTGCGCAATTCGGAGGACTTTTGGGAACTGCACCCATAATGAAAATTAACAAATACTCAAGCGAAAGCTTTGTAAACAGAGGAGGCAGAGTCCCTGCGCCAATTCACAGCTTAAATAACTGATTATAAAATGGGTATATTATTGCTTGAAGGTCTTGTAACGTAATCAATGGCTTTTTGATATATAATTTCTTTTGCATCAAGCTTTAACCTCTCGGGGCTTGCTTTTTGAACTTCACTTGCTGCCTCTTCCATTTTGTCTTTTTTCTTCATCTTGTCAAAATTGATAAGATTTGATTCGTCTTGAACATAATCAACATTAATAAAAGAAGTATTGCTCGGAATATAAGGATAAACCTCACGAGCATGCGTCGGTGCTTGAGTTAAGAATATCACCGTAAACAACACCAAATATCTTTTCTTTATAACCATAGCGCCCCCTGTCTAAGAACTTTGCAGTTATCTTTTTCGCATAAAACAACTGTCGAAGGTATATTTTCATTTCGAGTATCATCAATTGGCGCTATAATTGTAGCATATTTTGAGAATTTTTCGCAAGCCTCCGAATAGCTTCCGACAGGGGGTTGCGAAGAAAGATTACAAGAGGTTGTAGCTAATACCTTTGTGTCTATTCTTTTTATAAGACTAAAAAAATCCTCGCTGTTCGGTATTCTTATTCCGACAGTTTCGGAATATGAAGTAACTTTCGGATTTAACAAATCGGATTTTTCAAAAATTAAAGTTAGTGCACCCGGAAGATGTTTGTGAATTAAATCCAAAGCATAATTCGGAATGTATTTAACATATTTTTTTAAATTTTCTATATCGTTGCTCATTAAAATTAAAGGCTTTTTTGTATCTCTTTTTTTTATGTCGTAAATTTTATCAATAGCCGAATTGTCATCGGGACTACAGCCGAAACCCCAGACGGTATCTGTTTTAAATGCTAAAACTTCACCTTTTTTTAATTTAATTTCTTCTTGCAAAATTTATCCTCTAATTTTTCTTTTAAATCTTCAAGATATTCAACTTTTAAAAAATATGCCGATAAAATATATACAACGGTGGTTACGCTAAGAACAACAACAACCTTAAGAATTTTATACACAAATCCCATATCCGATAAACCGTTTAATAAAATATTTAATCCGAAACCGATTAGGAAAGCAAAAATTGCACAGATAATAATTTTTAATATTTGGGTTAAGAATTTCCGATATCCTATTGAAATTTTATTTCTGATTAAAACGGCAAGTATGGTACCGTTAATTAGTGTTATAAATGTGGTGGAAAGAGCAATTCCGTTTATTCCCAGCGGTTTTACGAGCAAAGAATTGAATAACAGCTTTAGAAAAATAGAGAGCAAAGCAATTAAGAAAGGTGTTTTGGAATCCGAAAAAGAATAATAAAGTCTGGTTATGGAATCTCTGAACATATAAGGAATTATGGATAATGATATAAAAAACAAAACATCACTGACAATTAAAGTGGCATTTCTGTCAAAAGCTCCTCTTTCAAGCGTAATAGAAATTAAATCCTCTCTTGAAATAAATATAAAGACCAACATCAAAGTG
>CANQAW010000110.1 GCA_947589525.1 Candidatus Gastranaerophilales bacterium | reverse complement strand
GGGCAAAATCAAGTATGTGCAATCGGACAGGTTGAATATAAACTATTTTAAAAATGACAGAAGCGTAATGTGGGATTTAGCGCCTCATGACGTTTCAATGATTGCTCATGTTATCGGAAAAGAGCCTGTTAAGGTTTTAAGCGCCGTCGGAGTTGAAAGCGAAACGGAAAATATATGCGATATTACTCATATAACAATTGAATTCGAAGATAATATTACAGCTCATATATCCGACAGCTGGATTCATCCGCAAAAGAGAGTTTCGCTTTTGGTAAGAGGCGAAAAGGCAACAGCAATACTTGATGATACTTTGCAAGAAGGCAAATTAAAAGTTTACGATAACCATAAAAGCTCTCAAAACGATATAGAAGTTTTTGATTATCTTGAAATTGAGCCTTTAAAGCTTGAATGCCAGCATTTTCTAAACTGCATTGAACACGATAAAACCCCTCGTTCAGACGGCGAGAACGGATATATGATTGTAAAAGTTCTTGAAGAAGCGGAAAAAATGATGTTGGGAAGCAAAAAACAAGAGCTTCTTAATAATCATTCTTTCAAACTTTCAAGAGCAAAATAAATTATTTGCTTATATAATTTACCAGATTTCCGAGCATATCCATTGATTTGTTGAATATGTCCGAATTATACCAATCCGTGAACGTATCAAACTTGTCTGCCAATTGTTCTTCGTCTATTTTTGTTTCAATTTCAATTTCGGCTTTAAGAGAAGATTTAATGTTTCTGATATTAGTGTTGTAAAGTGCAATTTTCTTTGCGTTTTTGACTTTTGGCAGAGATTTTAAATCACAATTTGCAACAAACAGGTTTTCAAAATTTTCCAAATCCGGAAGCGTTTGAAGTTTGATTTTATTATTTTCGTCACTTGAACAAATAAATATATCAATAGATTCTTTAAGGTCTTTTAAGTCTTCAATCGGACAATCTATTATGCAAAGTTTCTTAGCTGATTCTAACGAAGGCAATTCAGCTAACGATGAACTTTGCGCAACCAATATTCCGACTTCTTTGAGCTTCGGTATTGATTTAATTGGTGAATTTTCAAGAGAAATTGAAGCCGCAGCTTTTAGTTTGGGGAGTTTTTTCAACGTGTTATTGCCTACAAAAACCCCGACTGCTTTTAAATTAGGCATTGCCGTAATTTTGCCGTCATTATATAGCCTTATTTCTCTCGAGACAACAAGTGGGAAAGTTGTTAATTGCGATTTTAATGTATCAAAAATACCTTCACAGCCTATAACATTTTCAATAAGCTCGTCTTCATTTATCCCCAATTCTTGAAAAGTTGTGCCTTTAGGCTGATTATAATGCGAAATTATAATTTGGTTGTTTCCTCTAACGGTTGTTTTAATACCGTATTTCTCAAAAATTTCCGTAGCCCACTCAATTTTGTTCATATTTTGTGTCTCCACTCTTAAAATCCTTCAAATTTATTTTAACCTATTTTATTATTCCCGACAATTTAAATTTATATCATCGATAATTAAATAAAATTTTCTTTTTATTGTTAATTCCGTAAAGATATTCATTTTCCTTAATTTTATCGAAAATAATTTCTTGATTTTTCTTAAAATCTCCGCCGAATGCTATATAATTTTCAAAAAATATATCCAAATTATTAAAACAATCTTTGTAATCGCCAAACATAAACGCAAATTCCTGTTGAGTTTCTTTTAAACACTGAAGCTGGGGAGTTTCAAGATTAGGCCCTGCGGGAATAAATCTTGCTTTGTTTCGGGGATTAGAAATAGTTCCCGTAGAGCGCAGAAGACAAATTCTCAGCTCATTTTTGTAAACTTCATATTCATGCAAGCCTTTTGTTAAAATTGAATAATTTTTAAAGTTAACAAAACTTTGCATTGGGAAAATATTTGTTTTAACCTCTACGGGGCGCACTGCAGGCATAAAATCCGGCATTTTATAATTGCAGTCAATGTTTCTTTCAATTATTCCGTAGGCATCCTGAGCCGTTGTTTTGTTTATATTTTCTTTAAGAATAAATACCGCTTGAATTTTATGATTTTTTTGTTTGTTGTTAACGGTGCTTTGAAATCTAAGATATTTTGAACAGTTGTCTAAATATACATCTAATTTTATATTTTTGTAATTTAACCTTAAAGCGCTTCTTATCGAACCTTTTTCCAGAATTTTTGAATTAACGGGCTCGATTTCTTTATATTCTCCTTCGGGTGCAAAATTGTAAGAATCGCCAAAATCTTTAATGTCGGTTAATTTAAAGTTTATTTTTTCTTTTAAAATTTTGTCGGTTATTAAAACTTTTTTATTTTTTATTTGCAATTTTATAAAATTGTTTTCAATGGAACTGTCGGTTACTTTAACGGAAGTTTCAGGCTCTTTTACGGATTTAACCGAATAGGAAAGTTTTTTTGAATTGTCAATTTGGACAAGCTGAGTATAAATGGTGGTTATTTGCTCGGTTACGGGAATTTTATATATATCGGTTAATATTTCATCGGGAAAATGTTTTTCCTTTTTAATAATCTGCGCATTTTTAATCGGGTAAGGGGTTTTGATTTTTACAACATTTAAATTTTCACGGTTTGTCAAATTGAAAATACCTATTTTATCAGATACCGCATCTGAAATTTTATTTTCTTTTTTGAATTTTGCAATAATATTTTTTTCAAGCGAGTTTATTATATTTTCACTTTTCAGCTGTCTGTAATCTATTGTTTTGTGCACACTGTCGATTGAGCAAGCGCAAATACCGTCGTGTGCATGGCATTTAATCAAAGTTTTATAAACAAAATCAATATTTTTTTGATAGTTATAATTAAGATAATGATTTAAAAGTTCTATTTTTTTGGTAAGATTGTTTTCCAATATAACATTTTTTGTTTTTTGGTATATTCTTGAGCTCAGACAGCCGTTTAAGATGTAAGTTGCCGAGTTGTCCAAAAATTCGAATTCTTTCGTAATATTTTTAAAAGAGGTGTTTTTAAAATATTCAAACGGGCTTGTCAGAATAATTTCGTAATTTTTAAGCTGTTTGTTTATTTTCTTTATTTTTTCGTTTGCATCCTTTAAAATTCCTAAATGGTCTGCGCCAATGGGCAAAAGAATGCTGTTTTGAGAATATTTATTTATTTTTTCAAGTAAATTTTCTATATTTTTAATTTCAATTTTGCCGTTAAAAAAGTCATTAAAATAACCTTGGACAAGCCAGCTCGTGTTTATGTTTTGATACTTAAAATCACAGCAGTTGTTTATCTTTTTCGGGTTGACGCCTCTCCAAATCAGCGCTTTGTTTATGTTTTTTTCTTTGAGAGATTCGAAAGCGCTTTTTGAAATCCCGAATATATCGCACATATATCCGATAAAATCCTTTTGTCCGAATTTTTCGGATATTTCTAACCCAAAATCAAGATTTTTCAGCATAAAACAGTAATTTACCAAAAAACTGTCAATACTGGCATAATACGGACCTATAGCAAGTTTGCGCTCCTTTATCAGTTTTTTAATCAGTGGTGCTTTTTCTTCCCTGTATTTTAAATAATCCGAAAGAGCAATGCTTTGCCCGTCAAAATAGAAAAAAGGAGCTCTTTTGTTTTCAAGTTCGTCCAAAACAATGTCGAACACATCCAAAAGTCGTAAATTAAAATCCTCTTTATCCCGATACCATTCTCTGTCCCAATGGGTATGTAGATATGCGTATACTTTCTTTTTCATAAATTAATTTTAGTATTTTTCCTTCCGTGTAAAAATACTTTAAATAATTGAATAAGACCGATTAATATCATTCAAATATATGCGTTTTTTGCTTTTTCAATATTTCGTATGAGTTTTAATTTGAAAAATGATGTATTATAAAATCACAAATGTTTTTATTTCCCCTTAAATGAGATTTATTAAAATGAAAGACAACAAAAAAGATTTAGAGAGAGAAATTTTATCCTGCAAGAAAAAATTAAAAGAGCTTGCGCCTTTTATCGAACAAGACGAGGATAAGTCGGTTGAATACAACAAAATAATAGTTCAAAAGGCAATTTTAGTGGATAATTATAAAAAATTATGCTACAAACCTTCATTTAAACAAAGAGTTGTAGAGTTTTTAAATAAAAAAAATAAAAAAGAAAAACTTATTTGTGACTATTTCTTAACTTAGAGCTATTTTCTTTCGTATAAAACCGTAATCGTCGATTTTGCAATTGTGTGTGTTAAAACAAGCTTCTCAACTTCCTTGGGGGCAGTATCTTTGTCTATTTCAATTTTATCCGTGTTTAAAGCGTAAATTGTAAAATTGTATCTGTGCGCTCCGTGGCCTTTTGGGGGGCAAGCTCCGTTATATCCCGCCGAGCCGAAATCGGTAACTGTTTCAAGGGCGTTTTTGAATTTTTCCCCTTGATTGATTGAAGTGGTTTTAGGGTCAATGTTTACAACAAGCCAATGATACCAGCCGTTTTGCTTCGGAGCATCAGGGTCATGGCAAATCAGGGCATAGCTTTTTGTATTTTTTGGCGGATTGACCCAGCTTAATTGAGGAGACTTATTTCCGCCGTCGCATCCGTATCCTTTGTATACCTGATTATAAGGCATTGTTGAATTGTTTGTTAAATCCTTGCTTTGGATTTTGAAAATATTTTCTTCAACTTTATCCAATGCGCTTGACATTATTATTCCTCCTAAATATAAGCAAATTACCAGTAATATAATCTTTTTCATATATTTTTCCGTTTTTATGTTACAGCTCCGATTGATGCAAATACCGCAAAGAAGAATGCGAAATTTCTTGCCAGATAAAATCGATACATAAAGAAATCGAGCTTATTGCGTTTGATACCGTCCCAGTTTTCAAAAGGACCATAATACCATCTCGGTATAAACTCAACATCTTTTATATTTATATAATCTTTTATTGAATTTTGCAACTTTACAACAATCGGTAAGGTTAAAAATACATAAGTCATATGAGGATTAAAATTTAAATTTATAATTCCTAAAACAATTATTGTGTATGCAAGAATTATAATAAACAGCTGGGCATCAATTGCCCGTTGCTTTGTTTTGCATAAAAGCGCAAGAGTTCTTCTGTTTTCTTTAACGTCAAATTCCCAATCCATAATATTATGAGTGTGTAAAAGAACAATTGTCGTTAAAAATATTGTCCAAGACAGTAAAAGTAAATCTCCGCCGTATTGACCGGTTAATGCGTAATATCCCCCCGTTATCATTAAAGGACCGAATACAAGCCCTACTATAATTTCGGCAAGATAATACTTTGATGATTTAGGATAGAAAATGCTTGATAATCCTCCCAAAAGCATATATATCACAATAACAAAACCTTGTTTATAAATAAAATATACTCCCGCCAAAACAGCAAAAGTAAACAGAATGATTAATGTTTTTTCGACATATTGAAGTGAAAATGTGCCGTCAAGAATTAATCTTGCTTTCCTTGGAGTGCTGAATATTATATTTTGAAGCTGAACCCCGTTTTTTATTTGTGATTTTATATCAATATAATCATCAAAAAGATTTGTCCCAAGATGCACCGAGCAAAGAGCCAAGCTTAACAGTGCAAAATCAAAAAAAGTAAAATAAAGAGAATAATTCGCATACGACAAAATGATAAGAAGCGAAGCAAATGTCATAGGCAGAGTGTATCCTCTTGTTAATTCTATAAAGTTTTTTATGTTGCCCATTTTTTCCCCGTAATATTTATTTCATTTTATAATGACTATAACTTATTTTAATCAGTCGTGCGAATATAATAAAAATTGTAAAATTATCTTTTTAAACATACGAATAATATAAAATTTAATAAAACTTAATAAAAACAATAAAATATTCAAGAAATATATAGATTTTAATGAGTTTGAAAAATCTTAATGTGCTGTATATATAAAAAAATAATTATATATTATAACTTAAAACTTGCAAAATTGTTGAATTTTTCGCCTTTTTTGACTTGCAATCA
>CANQAW010000109.1 GCA_947589525.1 Candidatus Gastranaerophilales bacterium | reverse complement strand
TAAAGCCTGACAGAAAAAATAAACATATTGATAAAACACTTTTAGATATTTTAAAAAGTGAAATGAATAATAAAATAAAAGGCGGCATTTATCATAAAATTCAAATAGATTTAACATATAATTCAAATCACATAGAAGGCTCAAAATTAACCCCAGAGCAAACAAGATATATTTACGAAACAAATTCAATAGGAATTGATAAAAGTACCGTTGATATTAACGATATTATAGAAACGGTTAATCATTTCAGGTGCATTGACCTTATTATCGATAAAGCAAATTCACAAATTTCCGAAAATTTTATTAAAAAATTGCATTTCATTTTAAAAACAGGTACAAAAAGTAGCCATAATGAAAGATTTGCTGTGGGGGATTATAAAAAATTCCCAAATATTGTAGGGAATATGGAAACAACAAAACCAGAAGATGTTACAAAAGAAATGCAAAAGTTATTAAAAAGCTATAATACCGCTAAAACAAAAAATTTAGCCAAAATTTTAGATTTTCATTATAACTTTGAATCGATACACCCCTTTCAGGACGGAAATGGCAGGATAGGTCGTTTAATAATGTTTAAGGAATGTCTTAAAAATAATATCATACCTTTTATAATAGATGATGAAATAAAATTGTTTTATTATCGAGGTTTAAAAGAATGGAAAAAAGAAAAAGGTTTTTTAGTTGACACTTGCTTATCAGCGCAAGACAAGTTTAAGGCGTATTTAGATTATTTTAAAATTGATTATCAAAAATAAAAATAATGACGCAAATAAAATGAATTAATTTATTTAAAAGAGTTGTTTTATTTTTGACTGATTTTACAAACCGGCTCATTACACAAATATTACACAAAAAATAAAAATTCTCTCTTACATTTAAGAATTAAAAAGAACCCTTTAGGGTTCTTTATGGCGCGCCTGGAGGGATTCGAACCCCCGACCTTTTGGTTCGTAGCCAAACACTCTATCCAACTGAGCTACAGGCGCATTATGTTTTTTAATTGTTATTTTATTTGCAGTCAAGCGCTTCCCGTTTAGGATGCGCATATAATTAATTTACAACGCACAAAGTTAAATATCAAGGAAAATTTAAGAAAACATGCTATTTTCTTCTCCGCCTTGGGAAGGTACGTCAAAATTAAACATGTCTGAGGATTCGGGCAGTGTTTCTTCGGGGATGTTTTCAAGATTTTGCTCTTGTGTTTGTACATCAACATCTATGACTTTATCCTGTTGGTGTTGTACAATTTCTTCGGCAGCTTCGTTTTCCGTAATATAAGGCTCGCCTAAAAGCAATTCAATATTTTGTTTTGCTTCTTTATGGTGAGGTTCTTTTTCAAGTGCGGTTTTATAATATTTAATTGCTCTTTCGTAATCCCCTATAAGTTCGTATGCGAGAGCCGTATTATAAAGAGTGTCGGCATTATCGGGAATATATTTTAAAACTTCCGAAAATTGTTCTATCGCCTGCGCATATTCAAGTTCTTTAGTAAGGGATATTGCATAAGCTATTCTTGCTTTTATATTCATAGGGTCAATATTTATGGCATCATAAAAGGCAATTTTGGCATTTTTAAGAGACCCTGCTCCGTCATAAGCACAGCCTAAGCCAAAATAATACATGGAATTTTGCGGTTCTATTGCAATTGCTCTTTTAAAATGCGAAATGGCATCTTGGAAACTTTTTATGTAATAGTTGCATTTTCCTAGTTCAAAATAGACTTTGTCGTTTTCTTCGTCATATTTAAGTGCTTCAAAAAATTTATCAAAAGCCTGATTATATTCTCCCTTGTTGAATAAATCCTGCGCCCAATTGCAAATTAAATTTGAAATATGTTTAATTATCATGTCGCTTTGTTCGGGGGGAAGGTCTTTGATTAATTTATTATACAGCGTAACTCCCGTTTGATATTCTCCCGTGACCGTGTAGGCTTGCGCCAAGGTAAAGGCAAAAGAAGTTTCTCTGGGGTTTTGGATAATTAAGTCTTTCAGCATATCTATTGCTTGAGACGACTGATTATTTTTAATCATAGCCGAGCACAACTCGTTTTTATGGTACAGATAATTCGGCCCCGTATTGTCTTCAAGAGAAATAATTTTTTTGTAGGTTTTTATGGCATCATCCCATTTTTCAAGAATAACTTGAATTTTTGCAATTTTTTCCAGCATTTCAAAATCATCTCCGACAACGGATATAATTTTTTCGTAATAATTCAGGCAGTCAACCCAATACTGATTTTGATATGCCAAATCTGCAAGTATCATCAAAATTTCAAGATTTTCGCCGTCCGTTTGATTTATTTTTCTGTATTCGTCATAAGCTTTTTTAATGTCTCCGGCTTTTGTGTACAGGTCGGCAAGAATATATGTTAACTCCGTTATCCTTTGTTCATCAAGCTCGGCATCTACTATCATATTGTACATTTCAATTGCTTTGGGATAATCTTGAGTTTCTTCGTATAATTTTGCAAGCATTTCGACGGCATTTACATTTCCGCTGTCGTAAAGCATTATTTGTTCATACAATTCAATGGCTCTGCTTTTTGGGCCGTTTTCGCAATAATACTGTGCAAGCAGTTCCTGAGTTTTAATGTCATAAGGTGCGACGGATAAAATTGCTTCGTAGTGCATAATTGCCATTTGCTCGTTGCCCGAAGCCATAAGGGATTGCGCTAAAATTCTTCTTAATTCTACATCTCCGTAATTTTTTGATAATTCTCTCTGAGCATATCTTTGAAGTTCATTGTGCAGTCCCTGCTCGTATAACTGGCGGCATTTTTCAAGCACGTTTCCGGCATCAAGCATTTCCGTTTCTCCGGTTTCCTTTTTGTCGGGCTGAGTACTGTTAACAATGAAAAGCGTATAAATCCAAATAATTACGCATACAAAAATTACTAATCCTATAATCAAAAGAAAATTCATATACTAAATTATACTATGCAATCTGTTAAAATAGCAATATTAAAACACTATTTTTTAATTAATTCGTTTAATTCCGAAGCAATCATGCTCATAGCTTTATTTGTTTTTATTTCGTCTTTTAATTTGTCGTATTGATACATAATGGTGGTATGATTTTTCTTAAACTCTTTTGCAAGTGCGCTGTAGCTTAGTTCAAGCAATTCTCTCGAAAAGTAAATTGCATATTTTCTTGCATTTACCACCTCTTTTGCTCTTGCAGAGGACAAAATATCTTTTTTATCCACCGTAAAGTATTTGGAGCAAATTTCCAAAATATTGTTAAAAGATATATTTTTCTTTCGTGAGTTTAAATCCAGAAATTCTTTAACTTTTTCAACGGTAAGCTCTACTCCTTCAATTGAAGCCAGAGCACTCGCTTTGTTGTATGCGCCTTCCAATTCCCGAACGTTTGAGCTGAATTCTTGAGCTAAGAATTTTGCGACTTCATCCGTTATAGGGTAATTTGAAGCTATTGCGTGGCGTTTTACTATTTCAATTCTTGTGTTTAAATCGGGAACGGTAATATTGACTTCAATGCCCCATTCAAATCTGCTTCTTAACCTGTCGGGGATTAATTCAAATGCACTCAGAGGTCTGTCGGAAGCAAATACAATTTGTTTTCCGGCATGATATAAAGCATCAAACGTATTGAATATTTCTTCTTCAGTTCTTTTTTTACCGTCAATCCATTGAATATCGTCAATTAATAAAACATCAACGTTTCTGTGCATATCTCTGAATTTTTTCATTTTTTCGTTTATATCGGAAGCGTTTTTACAGGAATTAAGCGATTCAATCAGTTTGTTTCCGAATTCTTCCGCTTTTGTGTATCTTATTTTTAAATTAGGAAAATTTTTTAAAATTTTATGTCCGATAGCCTGCATAAGATGAGTTTTGCCTAATCCCACAGAGCCCGATATAAACAAAGGGTTGTATTTCTGACCGGGGGCTTGCGCTATTATTTGAGCTATTTTGTAGGCAAGACGCGAGTTTTCGCCTTCGACAAAATTTTCAAAAGTATATTTTAAATTTAAGGCGCAAAATGAATACATCTGCGCAAGATTTTCCATTTTTTGCGCTGTTTTTGAGTGTTCTTTTTGTTCGGGAGTTAATTTAGGTTTCTTTTTCGGTTTGACATTTTCATCAAAGACAAATCTAACCGCTCTTTTAAAACCCGTTGCTTCTTCAAAAGCTTCTTCAACCTCTTTTAAGTGTTTTTGCTGAAGAAAATTTATCGCAAAACTTTGGTTAGATTTAATTAAGAAAATATCTTCCTTGTTTTCATATATAGAAATTGCAGGTTCTAAACTTTCAACCCATATCGGCATAGGTAATTTATTTTTTAGAATAGCAATAAAATTATCCCATGCGTTTTGTTCTTTTTTCTCGTCTAAACCGTTCAAAATCAACCATTCCTAAATTCTTGGCATCTGTATTTGCCATGACGTTTTTTAAATTCTACTATAAAAAAACTAAAGAGTAAACTCTAAATTAATTGCAAAAAAAAGAATTTGAGTATATTATTAATATAAAATTAAATAAGGATTAAAAATGTCATCCTCTCGAGCGGATATAGATATTTCAGATAATACAAGCACAGATTTAAATGAAAATATAAGGGTAGATAATACTAAGCTAAAAGCGGTAATAAGGGCTTTTATTGCTAATATCGGAATTGCTTTGGTTAAATTTATCTGTTTTGCTCTTACGAAAAGCTCCGCAATGCTGGCTGAAGCAATTCACTCTTGCGTTGATTCTTTTAACAGCATTTGTCTTATGGTCGGTATTAAAAGAGGTTCGCGTCCCGCTGACAGCGAGCATCCTTTCGGATACGGCTTAGAAGCTAATGTTTGGGCTATGTTTGCTTCTTTGTTAATGCTGTTAGGTACTTTTGTTGCTATCGGAAACGGATTTGATAAGTTAATCAATCATCATGATATATCCGATTTGATAAAAAATTATAATATTGTTGCTCTTGCGCTGAGTGCAAGTTTGTTTTTTGAGGGCTGGGCGGTAACAAGTGCCACTAATGCCGTAATTGCGGAAGCTCAAGTTATTGAAAATAACCCTTTAAAAAGGTTTTTTATTTCGCTTAAATATATCAGAAAAATCCAGTCTCCAACGACAAAATTTGTTTGGTATGAAGATTCTTCCGCTTTTTTGGGGGTATTGATAGCATTTTGCGCACTGACTACGGCAAAATTTGCACCCGAAGAAACGGCATACATACCGGATGCCGTTGCTTCAATAATAATCGGTATAATTCTGTTTTGTTTGGCGGTTTATTTGATTAAAAATAACGTAAATTCCCTGACCGTTCAATCGGCACAGCCCAAAGTTGAAGAAGTAATAAGAAATACAGCTTCAACCATCCATGGTATAACGCAGGTAACGGAACTTAAAACGATGGATTTGGGAACTTCAGGTCTTGTTATTAATATGACAATTGAAGTTGACCCGCAGACTCAAATGAAAGACGCCGATGACATTGCACAAATGCTTGAGCGTAAAATAAAAAAGCATGTTAAAAACGTAAATCACGTTACAATTGAACTCGAAGCGCACGATCAGGAAGATAACTGGGAAGAAAAGCTTGATAAATTAATTCAGGAAGGGCAGTCAATCGGCGCAATTGACAATCATGAAGCAAATATGCTTTCAAATTTTTTCTCTTTTGCAAATACGGTTGTAAAAGAAATCATGATACCGAGAACGGAAATTGTTTTTGTTAATTCAACCGATACTATTGAAGAACTTGCCGATATCATTATTTCTTCGGGGCATACGAGAATACCTATATACGAAGAAAACATAGATAACATTTTAGGGGTAATAAATGCCAAAGACGTTTTGAAAATTATTAAAAACAATAATATTCCTTCCGATTTTCAAATTAAAACTCTGACAAGAGAAGTTTTAATAGTTCCGGAAAACAAATTTATATCAGATTTATTGTCCGATTTGACTTCTTCAAAAAATCAAATAGCCGTAGTAATGGATGAGCACGGA
>CANQAW010000108.1 GCA_947589525.1 Candidatus Gastranaerophilales bacterium | reverse complement strand
CAACAACTCCAAAAAGCCCTTAACGATAACCAACACACCTACATTATACAGGAGTATATGGCAAAAAAAGATGTAGATGTTGATGTATACATTGATACAATTTCAAAAGAAATTATATCAATTTTTGCGAAAAAGAAGATAGAAACGCGCATCGGCGGTACTTCAAAATCGATTTCGTTTAAAGATGAAGAACTGTTCAAATTTATAAAAAAAGTTTTAGAAAAGTTTGACTGCTCGGGCGTAATTGATATGGAAATTTTTATAAAAGACAATAAGTATTACTTAAACGAGATAAACCCGAGATTTTCAGGTGCATACCTAAATGCGTACGGCGCAGGAGTGGACTTTTTTAAATTTATTGAAAAAAATGCCAAAAATATCAAAAACACCCCTCAAATCGGCAACTACGACGAGGGCGTAATTATGCTTATGTACGACGAGGTCGTGATTACTAGAGAACAAAACCTCAAAAAAGATTTTAGAGAAGATTAAACTAAAAATAAAAATTAATCACGAAAATCTTTTTTGAGGTTGTCTAAAGACGTAATCACGACCTCGTCGTACATTAACATCAAAATATTTTTTTTGTAATCCCCGATATTGCTCTTATTTTCAATTTTAAGACAGTTATTTTTAATGTATTTGAAAAAATCAACTCCTGCACCGAATGCGTGCAAATATGCACCGCCAAAACGCGGATTTATTTCATTCAGATAATATTTTCCGTTTTTGTAAAATAAATCAACGTCAATTGCGCCCGAAAAATCAAACTTTTTAGTCAAATTTAGAATAAAATCAAAAAGCTCGCTGTCGATAAAAGAAATAGTTTTACTTGCGCCCCCTATTCTTGTTTCAATTTTTTTCTTTGAAAATATTGAAACAATTTCTCCGGAAATGCAGTCTATATATACATCAGTATCAATATCCCCGCAATCCATATACTCCTGTATAATGTAGGTGTGTTGGTTATCGTTAAGGGCTTTTTGGAGTTGTTGTTGTGTTTCGATTTTTTGTGCTCCCACGCTTCCTGAACCTGTGATTGGTTTTATAAAGACGGGAAAAGATATTTCTTTATTTTCGTATGCTTTATAAAAGTCGTTCGGGTTATTAAACGTAAGGGGGGTTGGGATGTTGTTTTCTTTTAAATATTCATACATTTTATATTTATCAAAGCATAATTGGGCGGTATTATAAGAGGGGACGAGGGGAAGAATGCCTCTTTTTTTAAATTCTTCTTTATGTTTTGCAATAAGTGCAATTTCGGGGTCAATTAAAGTTGCAATCACGTTTATTTTTTCTTTTTCGCAAATATTAAAAATTTCTTCCATATAGCCGTTTTCGTTTATTTTTTTGGTGATGTAATAATTGTCGGCAAAGAACAAAGCGGGCGCAACAGACCAGTTGTCGGTTGCAACGATTTTAACACCGTCGCCTAAAGATTGTTTTAAATTTTTTAATAAAGTTGCACGTCTTCCTGCGTTTAAACATAAAAAATTTATAGTTGAATTATTGTCTGCCATTTTGTTACTCCTAAATTTGTTACTCCCAAAAATTATTTTGTACCCACTCGTTTACAGTCCATTTTTTGCGAACCGAAAAATAGCCGTTATCTTGTTTTTTATAAACATTAGTTTGCAGATTTATAAAATTGGGGCTAAGAGTCATGGTATAAGCTCCTTGCGATTTAAATAAAATCCTATCTCCCGTATTTAGAATTTTTTGATTTTCAAGAACGGTTAAAATATCTTGTTCCATACAGGTAGCGCCCGTTATAATTTGTTTTTCGGTTTGTTGCTCGCAAGAGCCGTAAATTTGATAATCATAATTTTCCTTATGAAACAAAGGGTCTGTATCAATTCTTGAACCGTCCGAAGTACAGATTATTTCGTTATCCGTTTTCTTAACATCAATAATTGAAAAAAGATAATCAACGCAGGGCGCTGATATTGCGTTGCCGGGTTCAATTATTAAAGGAGTATTATTCAAATC
The DNA here is from genome assembly GCA_947589525.1 of Candidatus Gastranaerophilales bacterium. Classification (GTDB taxonomy): domain Bacteria; phylum Cyanobacteriota; class Vampirovibrionia; order Gastranaerophilales; family Gastranaerophilaceae; genus RUG14156. The sequence continues at coordinate 4,121 of CANQAW010000108.1, read as the reverse complement.
GATTTTATCCTTCAGCGCTTCGTAAATAGTTTTTGAATAATCCATATATGAGGGTTTATTTTTCATAAGCCCGTAGAACCCCCCCCCCCACGTCAAAAAAACGGAGTTTAAAATTCAATTTTTTAACTATATTCATTGCGTAATTACAAATATTTTTATAAGAATTAAGGCTTCTTGTTTTGGAAATTTTATGAGTGTGCACTCCAACCTTTTCAAATCCGAGATTTTTAAGAATTTTTAGAGCTTGTTCAAATTCGCCGTTTTCAAAAGAAAAACCAAACCTTGATTTGCCTCCGTCAACAGCGTTTGCGTTAACTTTTTCAAGATTAATGTTTAATCTTATTCCGACATTCATTTTATCGTTAACTTCTATTTCTTTTAACCAATCAAACTCTCTTTTTGTTTCAATATTAACAAAAGCATTATTTAAAACCGCTTCAAGAAAAGTTTCTTTATTTTTAGCAGGGCCGTTATAGACTATATTTTCAATTTTTGCACCGGCTTTTTTTGCAAGATTGTATTCATCTGCCGATACAACTTCTAAAAACCAGCCATTATTCAACGCTGTTTTTAAAATATAAGGAAGTGAATTTGTTTTAACCGAATAAGAACAAATATTGCAAGGGAAATATTTGTTTAAAGCACTTTTAAAATCGTTTAAATTTTCTTTTAAAAGATTATCGTTAATTATAAAGCATGGTGTTTTTAATTCTTGAAAATTCATTAAAATATATAGCCCTTTCGTTTTTTAAATAAAACCTCAGTCTGCTCTATATCCTATCAAAAAATTATTTTGTGTATTAAAATTATTATCTGAATTTTTTCTTATTTTTAATAATTCGTCGTACTTTACATAATCAAAAATATTTGAGCCGATATAGTAATCAACAAGACCGTTTTTATTAAATGATTTTTTAAATGTAAATAAATTGTCTTTAGCTTCTAACCCCCCCCCCAGATGAAATTTGAGTTTATGAAAGTTAGAATAATATTTTGCAACTTCAAATAATAAAAGATTATTTGCGCCAAATTTTGAATAGTTTCTATCTTGCGCAGAAAGATGATAATGGATAAAATTCTTTGATTTTAAAATTATGGCGCTAGCTATAGTTATACCTTGATAAATTGCGTTAAATATGTCACAGCTTTCAGATAGAGTTTTAAAAACATTATTAAAAAAATTCTCGTTAAAATAATAAAAACTATCCGCGCAATTTTTATCCATTGTTTGTTTGTATAATTTTTTAAAGTTTTCTTGAGAAGAAATCGAATTATCGATTTTTATACTAACCTTGTTTTTAAGAGCCTTTTTAACCATGTTTCGGCATTTATCGTTAAGATTTTTATAGATAATTTCTTCATCCTTTAAATCAAGAAAAACGGTTTGCTTATATGTTTTTAAATTTGAAAAACCCTCAAAATATCTATGATTTTGATTTAAGGGATGAAATCTTAAAAACTGGCTAATAATATTATTTTCGCGCGCAAAAATGTTTAATTCTTTAAAAAATTCTTCAATATCTTCTTCTTTATAATTTTCAACCAGAGCACCGCCATAGCCGTAAGGGGTTTGAATATCAAAATATTTATTTTTTTCAAGGTGATTTTGAAACAAAGGACAAGAGGAAATATCATACTTTAAAACAGTATAACAAAGCCTTGTTAACTTACCTTCAAAATAAATTAAATAAGCAGGGCATTTTTCAAAAATCGAAAAAGGTTCGACATAAGAAGAAAGCCAATAAACATCGTTATCTTCAAAAGATTTAACAATATCATCCCATTTTTGAGCTTCTTTTATATCAATGATTTTAAGCATAATTTGCCCCCGAGGGGATATTTACAAGCCTTTCTTCAATATATTTTGCGTTTTCAAGATTACCTTTTTCGCAATTTTTAAACATTTCAAGTTCATTCATCAAACACCAGCAGGGTCGAGTCATCACGTTATTGTCGTTTGTGTAAGTTAAAAATTCATCTCTTTGTTTCCTGTTATCAAGTAAAATAGCCTGCAGCCAGTAGTTTGATTTTGCGTTTTTCGGTTCTTTAAAAAATCTTTCTTTGAAAAATTCTTCATATTTTTTTGCTAAAGCACGTTTTTTTTCTAAAAATAAATTTATTTTTGATAATTGTGCTAACCCTAAAGAAGCGTTTAAATTGGGCATTCTGTAGTTATAGCCGATTTCAGAGTGGCGAAATTCCCACCTGTGGGGGATTTTTGCCTGCGTTGTAAGGTGTTTTGCGTGTTGAGCGAGTTTTTCATCGTTAAATAATAACATTCCGCCCCCGCCCGTTGTAACAACTTTATTTCCGTTGAAACTTATCGCGCTTCCTTCTGCCCAGTTACCCGTATGTATTCCTTTATAGAAACTGCCCAAGCTTTCTGCGCAATCTTCAACAAGTTTAACATTATATTTTTCGCAGATTTCTTTAATTTCATCTATTTTGCAAGGATGACCGAAAGTGTGCATGGGAACAACAGCTTTGATATCTTTGTGTTTTTTAAGGTAGTCTTCAAGTTTTTCAGGGCTTAAACCTAAAGTTTCTTTATCAATATCAACAAAAACAGGCTCGGCGTCGCAGTATTTAATAGCATTTGCCGTTGCAATAAAAGTCAAAGGTTGAGTTATTACTTTATCTCCTCTTGTGACACCTGCAAGTTTCAGCGCCAGATGAAGCGCATTTGTGCCGTTTACGCAGGCGACAGCCTTTTTAACATTGCAGAATTGAGCAATTTTTTCTTCAAATTCTACAACAAACTGCCCCACGGAAGAAACAAAAGTTGACTTAATGCACTCAACAACCTTATCTTCCTCGGTTTTATCAAAACAAGGTTCGTGAAGCGCAATAAAATCGTCTTCTTTTTTGTTTTTGTTATAAATAGACCTTATAAAATCAACTGTTTCACTATACATTATAAATATCTGCCTTATACTTCTTTAAATTATTTTCGTCGCAAAACCAATCTATTGTTTCTTTTAATCCTCTTTCAATATCGTATTGAGGTTCAAAATCAGTCATGGATTTAATTTTAGTGTTATCGCACCAAAGGCGGTTAACTTCTGAGTTTTTAGGGCGCAGTCTTTGTTTATCGACCGTAAATTCAACGTCGCTGTTCATTAATTTTTTAATTAAATTTAAAGTATCTCCTATTGATATTTCAAAGTTTGAACCAATGTTAATTTCTTCGCCCACTGCTCTATCGCAATTTGCAAGCGCAACAAAACCCGAGCACGTATCTTTAACATAGTTAAAATCTCTTGTAGGAGTAGTGTCACCGAGTTTAATTTCTTTTTTACCCGAAGCAATTTGAGTGATAATTGTTGGAATTACGGCACGAGCCGATTGGCGAGGACCGTAGGTGTTAAAGGGTCTAGCGATAACAACGGGTAGATTAAAAGCGTTATAATAACTTTTTGCAATGGCGTCTGCCCCGATTTTAGTAGCAGAATAAGGAGATTGAGGCTGTTTTTCGTGTTTTTCGTCTATCGGAACATATTTTGCCGTTCCGTAAACTTCTGATGTTGAAGTTATGATGACTTTTTCAACTCCGTTATCTAATGCCCCCTGACAAACGTTTAGCGCCCCTTTAATATTTGTATCAACGTAGCTTTCAGGAGCAATGTAAGAATAAGGAATTGCAATTAAAGCGGCAAGGTGGAAAATTATATCAATATTTTTTGTAATATGCTTCATATAGGCGCTATCTCTGACATCACCCGATAAAACTTCGATATCGTCTTTGCAATCCACATCTTCAAGCCAGCCCCAGCTGTTAAAAGAATTATATTGAGAAAGCGCTTTAACAATTGCACCCTCTCTAACCAGTCTTTCCGTTAAATGAGAACCTATAAAGCCGTCTGCACCCGTTATTAGAACTTTTTTATTTTTTAACATTTTACCTCTTATTTGCTTTTTAATTTCAGACCTAAAAACTCGCCCTCATGAATTGATACGGGCTTATAATACTTATACGGTTCGCCGTTAGTATCGTAGCTGTATCCAAGCGGATAAGTGTTTTCTTTTGGTTTTGGTTTAAGATTTTTATTGTCGATTAATTTAAACAGTTCTTCCAATGATTTTGCCTGATATACGCAATCAAGGTCTTCATAAACCGCCTT
>CANQAW010000107.1 GCA_947589525.1 Candidatus Gastranaerophilales bacterium | reverse complement strand
CGTAACATTCATAATGATACCGGTTGCGCCGTTAATTGAAGTTTCAAGAAGTTTGGAATCAATTGCAAGTTTAGCGGCTTCCATAGCTCTGCCTTCGCCTGAGGATTTACCTATACCCATTAGAGCCGAGCCTGAAGATTGCATTATTGTTTTAACATCGGCAAAGTCAACGTTAATCAAACCGCCGACAAGGATAATATCTGATATGCCTTGAACACCGCTTAATAAGACTTCGTCAACCACAGAGAACGCATCTTTAAATGTTGTTCTTCTTTCGACTACTTCCATTAATTTATCATTCGGAATAACGATAAGAGCATCAACATTTTCTTTTAATTTTTCAAGACCTTGAAGAGCTTGAGTTAATCTTTTCTTTCCTTCAAATTTAAACGGTTTTGTAACAACACCGATTGTAAGTGCGCCCATTTCCTTTGCAATTTTAGCTACAACGGGAGCAGCACCCGTTCCGGTTCCGCCGCCCATACCTGCAGTAACAAAGACCATGTCAGCACCATCCAATGCTACCGTTATATCTTCTCTTGATTCTTCCGCAGCTTTTTCACCGACTTGCGGATTTCCCCCTGCGCCAAGACCGTTTGTTAATTTAGTGCCAAGTTGAACTTTTCTGGGTGCGCTAGATACTTCAAGAACTTGGGCATCAGTGTTCATCGCCCAAAATTCAACACCGCTTAATCCTGAAGCTATCATTCGATTTACGGCATTTCCGCCACCACCGCCAACTCCGACTACTTTAATATTTGCATTTGAAGAATATCTCGGATATTCACTTGGCTGTCTGTCATAGCTATCTAATTTGAACTTATCCACTTATTAGCCCTCTTTATATTTTTCCTTTTATTTAACTATATTTTAAAAACTTTTAGATGTAAAGTTTTTATACTAGAAGTATGCTCTAAATTTAACATAAATTCAAATTTCTTCATTTTTGTTTTAAAAAAAACAAAAAATCCGGCTAAAATACCGGATTTTTAGGATAAACATACTAAATCTTTCTTAACTGTTATGAACTGAAAGACATTAATGCTTTTACCGAACGAGCCGTATCTTGAACTTCTTTTTCGGAGTGAAGATTAATTGTATCTTCTAAAATTTTCAAAGCTTCGGTTTTATCTTTAAGAGCAAGAAGCTCATTTATTGCACACATAGCAACACGTGCCGAAAGATCATTTATACCTTTGCCTTTGTTAACTATCATGATTTCAAGAGCGTTGTGAGTATTTTTCTTAATTAATGCTTTGCTTGTAAGTTCACGAACTTCATCTATAGGGCAATTTGTTCCCAGTTCGTTTAATATTTGTATTGATTCGTCGTCTTTATGCTTTCCTAAAGCTTCAATAATATTTTTAACTTTTCTTGTATTCATTTTTACGCTCCTTGTAATTCATTAGCCAACATGGTCCTTAACTCGCCCGTGCTCAAGGTTTGCAATCTTGAAACGGAATATTTAAAAGGATTAAGTTCTACGGGAGTATTAGCTATTTCTTGTACTTTTTTATAAGTTGCAACGGTATTGTCTTTAATTTTGTTTCCGAAAGCAATTACATTATTTTTTACAGACGAGAATTTATTAATTGTTCCGACCCATGTACTTGTCAGAAGTTTGCTTGCATTTTGAAGTTTTTCTTTAATTGTGCCGTGAGTTGAGGTTGTATTATCTCCGTTGTTTGTTTTTTCAAATACATCCATTTGAATAACCGTTCCTTTGAAAGCTATTCCGAAAGGATTGGTTTGTGTTTTTTGTTCATCATTTGTGTTTTTACCTGCACGTAGTGCTTTAAACTTGTTAAAAGCCTCAATACTGGACCTTAAAGGGGAAATCTTTTGCATTTTTAACGCCTTTCTTTACTTAAAATTTAATATCTTTATCCTTAATAAAAGTTACCATATAGCTCTTAAGAATAAATCAATCTTTTGGTGGAAAATTATAATTTTATGACACCGGTTAATTCAATATTATTTGACCTGTAAATTAAAATATAGGCGTTTTGCTCTTTTATATATTCAATTGACGCTTCTTTAAAATCAACATGGGCGGGATTTTCGCCTTTCATATATTTTTGTTTTTCTTTTTGCTGTTGATTTAAAAATTTCCTGTAGCTCATTTTTTTAACCTTGGGCTGAATTGGGTTTAGCGTTTCAAAAACCTGCATTTTCGCAACGGGAATTTTTGCTTTTAATTTTCCTTGCTGTAAAATATATAAAAAATCAAGGTATTTATCAGTCGTAACATTATAAAAACCTTTTTTTAAACCGTAGCCGTTTTTATTTATAATATCGTTTTCAATAACTAACAGAGCGGGATTAAAAGAAGAATATTTTAATTTATCAAAATCAAATTTGTCCTCGTCTTTTTCCCCGCTTATTTCAACGGGATTTAGAGTGTATTGGTTTTTATCAAATTGATAAGCAATCAAATCACAGTTTAAATCTGCCTGCATTTTAATCCTCTAAACATTTGTTTTTTAAAGTATACAATCCGACAAAAAATGCAAAAACAGCCATTAATATTAAAATTTTATCAACCCCGAAATATTGCCCCACGAAACCCAGAGGAGAAAGAAACAACGCCCCTATTCCCCAGCTGAAGCCCTGCATGACTCCGCTTATGACACCTGTATATTCGGGCATTTGTTTTTGCGCTTGAACTAAAATAACTCCGACGGATAACAAAATAAAAAATCCCGTTAGTATAAATAAAAGTATCGAAAAATATTTAAAATATCGAAAAGTTAATAAAAATAAAGCAGTCAAAGGCGCAATGCTTACAAACGAAAGAACTATAACTCCGTTTGCGGTGAGCCTTTTTTCTATTTTAGAGCTGAATATTGTTGCTAATCCTCCCGAAACAAAAAACAAAGTAACAATAAGCCCTATTTGAGATAAGCTATAGCCTTGTTTTTGAAGCAAAAACGGAATATAAGTTCCGAAAGAAACGCTTACTGCGGATTTCACAACGGCAATAAAAGTTAAAAATACACAAGTTTTATTTTTCAAAATTTCTTTAATTATAAATAAAAAATTTGCATTGTTTATCTTTTCCCTGTTTTTCATTTTGGGAACAAAAAAGTAAATAAAAATGCATGTTAAAAGTCCGATTATACCGATATATATGAAATTTTTTTCTCCGAAATTTTCAACTATATAAGTTGAAATATACGGCCCTATGGCATAACCGATTGTCCCTAAACCCAAAAACACACCCATGGCACGGGATAAATCAGGATTTTTCTTATTAAAATCCCGAACAAGCGCACTTACCTGCGGATGAAAAAGAGCATTTCCGACCATGCCGAGCATTAAAAACAAAGTAAAAATTAATACATTTTGACTCCTCAAAGTCAAAGGAATAAAAACTGAAGATAAAATCAATCCCCAAACCATGAAAAATCTGTGGCGCATTTTGTCCGCAAAAAAACCGAATACGGGCTGCATCATAGAAGAAACAAGATGACAAAAAGCAATAATTGTCCCGATTAGCGCAAGATTTATATTTAATTTTAAAGTAATTAACGGAAACAACGGAGTTAAAATTGCGGCATATAAATCAAGTGTAAAATGCCCCAAGCTTAAACCTATTAGCGCTCTTTTCGTTTCGTCAAATACTTTCATCAGTGTTTTATATGTCTTATTTGTGTTGTAACCATCGATATATCATATTTATCGCAAGTTTTTATAATTTCTTCATCGCACAATGCTCCCGCAGGCTGGATAATTGCGCTGACTCTGTTTTGAAGCGCCATTTGAATACATTCCGTTGATGATATAAATCCGTCTGTTGCAATAACCGAATTTTTTAAAGAATCGCAAACTTTATTTATGGCGATTTCAAAAGCTTTTATTTTGTTAGGTTCGCCCTGAACAACGGACAGCGTTCTTAAATCTTTTGCGACAACTACGGCGCAGGATTTGGCATGTTTTGCAACCTTAAAAGCAAAAATCATATCTTCAAGCTCGCTTTGAGCAGGTTTTTTCTTTGTTGCCACTTTGAAATTTTCACTCTCAAAGTCTTTCGTATCTTTTTGTTGAATTAAAGCGCCGAAAGGAGTAAGTTTAATTTCTTCCAAATTAAAAGAACAAATTTGATTTAGCGGTGTATTTATTTTGGTTAATTTTAGATTTTTGTTTTTCGACAGCTCGCTTAAAGCTTCTTTTGAAAAGGAAGGTGCAAGAATATTTTTAACAGGAAGGGTATAAAGTTTTTTTGCAAGATTTATATTAAGTTCACGGCTCAGCGCAATTGTGCTTCTATAATAACATGTAGGGTCGCAATCAATTATTTTATCCCAAGCATTTTCCAAATCCGTTCCCAAAGCAAGCGCATCAATATTTCCCAAATTTGATACACAAATTGCATTTACGTCATAAAATTCGGCTATTGCTTCAAGTGCGATTGAAGCATCGATTATATTATTATAAGTTAAATCCAAACCTTTAACAATCTCCCAGTCCAAAGTTCGGTCATCTTTATATAAACCTGCGCTTTGATGAGGATTAGCACCGCATTTTAAATCTTTAAATTTGATAAAATGAAATTCTTTTACTTCTTCGTTTAACATTTTTTCTCGCTTACTGTTTAATACATTTTTATTCTACAATAAATATTTTTATGTTAAAATAATTATAAGCCACACTTCGCGGGAGGTTGCATCTTCTTGACCGAAAGCTTATGTCGGGCGCAGAGTATATTATGAGGCGAATTGAATATTTAATTGAAATTTGAAAAATTGTTGATGATTTATTTTTTGATGGCGCATTTTCGCCCCAACCGAGTCAGGGTGGAAACACAGCAGCTCTAAGGCAGAAAATGCGGGTATCGGAAAATATTTAGGAGATTTTTTAAAAAGATTTTAAATATTCGGTTAACCGATAGATATAGTGTGGCTTTTATATGTTATATTTTTTTAAATTGTGGAATAAAAATAATATAGGGTGTGAAGTTATAAAAAACAAAGATAACTTCTAATCCGAGAAGTTACTATAGGAATTTAAAGGTAGGTTGAGAACGTGAATTTCCTAAGCCTTACAAAAGGAACAAACATTGCGGCTATCAACAATATTGAAAATCAATTAACGGATAATTCAATGGAAGTTGATATGAAGCACAAGCAGGCTTCAAACGAAGTTGCATTAATTCACATGCGTTACGGAAACGAAAAAAGTGAATTAAGAGAGAAAAAAGATGCTCTTGAAGACAGCGACACGGATGAATACAAAGAAATGCTCGAAGAAATAAACATGATATCCGAAGAAGAAGACAGAATGTGTGCGCAAATTGAAGAAAGACAGCAAGATGTTCAAGATACCATAGACAGGGAAAACGCAATGCTGGAAGCCAGATTACAAGCTATTCAAGCCGATCAGGAAGGCATAGATAACGCAAGAAAACAACACATAGAAGATTATTCGGGCATTGCAACTCAATAAATTTAATATACAAAAAACCTGAGGATAAACCTCAGGTTTTTTATTTAGGAAACTATCTGTTGGCATATAAAGGTGCAAGCTTCTTTTCCTGCTGGGGTATAACACCTTCTTCGATAGGAAGATAAACTCTGTAATCGATATCCGAAAAACAATTATCGATTGATTCAATTTTTTGAAGTTCTTCTTCGTTAATTGCGTTATTATCTATCATATCGGCAATTTTTTCAAATCTTGCAACATGCTCTCTAAATCTGTCGGTTGCATAGTCTTTAGCCTGCCATGTCGTAATTAAGAATGGCCAATCGGAACTTTGAAGCAGCAGCTCTTCTCTTGCCAGTTGATTTAAAGCTCTGTGCAAAAGTTTATCCGAGGGAATATTTTCATATCTTGAAACGATATCAATAATTCTTTTTTCGCAAGAGTGGATTATAGGCCACATCCATTCGGTTAAATGGTTTTGCCATACCCAGAAGTGACCGCCTTGACCCCAGGAAGATTCGGGGATTTGGATAGCTTCCGTCGGAGGATGAGCGGATAAATATTCTCCTGCCGTCATCATTTCAACTTCGGGAACATATTTGTTTAATTTGCGAATTACTTGTTTGATAAATTCGATACCTTCAAACCACCAGTGTCCGTATAATTCCGTATCAAACGAAACCATGACAAGTCCTTGTTTAT
>CANQAW010000106.1 GCA_947589525.1 Candidatus Gastranaerophilales bacterium | reverse complement strand
CTCAAGACGGCGATACTGCACAAGTTCCCGTAAGTATGGCTCAAAAACTTGATATAGTTGACGTTACTAACGTTATAAAAATAGTAAATGCCGATAAATATAATATTGTATTAAACCAAAAAATAGATAATATTATAAATGTTCTTGAAGTTAAAACACCTTGTCTTGTTGCTATTTTGGATAAACCCGAAGATAATATTGAAATTAAAATCGAAAATTATATTAATGCTCAAAATAAATCCGTTGAAATATATAACGCCCAAGATTTAGGTTTGGATAAAGAAAAAATCGGTGTATCAGCTTCTCCTACTTATGTTTCTGAAGTATACAGACCCAAAAGCGAACGTGACGGGGTTGAAATAAAAGAAAATATCATAAATGAAATATCAAGCTTATTCTAAGAAGGAAATAAAATGAAAAAAATTGCGGTATATACGGAATTTGATTTTAAAAATAATACCCTGAGCGAGGTTTCTTATGAGCTCATTTCAAAGATGTTTTCTCTTAAAGAGCGTGCAAAGGATTTAACATCCGATTTACTTTATAATTACACCATAGATGCAATTGTCCTTGCAAATGAAATTGATGATGCTCTTGCAAATAAAATATATTCTGCGGGCGCTGACAGGATTGTGCTGATTCAATGTCAGGAGTTTGAGACGTTTAATACCGTTTTGTATTCTAAAGCTTTCTTGGAATATTATCAAATGACTTATTATGACTGCATAATATTTCCCGCAACCGTCAAGACAAGAATGGTTGCTCCCAGAATTACAACAGCTCTTGACACGGGGCTTGTTGCTGATTGTACAAATATTGATTTTGTTTTAAAAGATAACGAATTAAAGCTCGCATCAACACGCCCGACCTTTGGTTCGGAGCTAATGGCCGTTATTTTATCCAAGAAAAATCCTCAATGCGCAACCGTCAGAGCAGGCGTATTTAAAGCTGAGTTTAATAATTCTAAGCAGGGAGAGCTTATTAAGTTTTGCGTAAATCTTAAAAGAGATGCAAATATTGAAATTTTAAATTCAATAATTAACGATAAAGCCAAATCTTATTTTGATGGCGCTAAAATTATTCTGGCGGGCGGATTTGGCATAGCGGGAAACAATTCTCTGTACTATAAAAAATTGCAGAAACTTGCGGATAAAATTAATGCAAAAACAGCATCTACACGAAAAGTCGTGGATTACAATTATATGTCCTTCGAAACGCAAGTAGGACAAACGGGGCAAACGGTTACGCCCGATATTTATATTGCATTCGGTGTCAGCGGTGCTATTCAGCATATATGCGGTATGAAAAACTCAAAGAAAATTGTTGCGATAAATACGGACAGAAATGCGGAAATATTTAAATACAGCGATATTAAAATAGTTGCCGACGCTAAAGAAATCATAGATAAATTATTGGAAAAATATCCCGATTAATAAAAAAAAGCCGTCTTTAAGGCGGCTACTAGACTTGGGGAGGAGGTTTTGAGTAAGGGTTTTAGCCCTTATTCAAATATTGTATATTTGTATTTTCGACACTTATAAAATTAACTTTAGTTAAGAAATGTTAAGTTCATCCAAAAGGTGTAATTTTATTTTGAATTAATAGGATATTTTCTATATTTGTTAAAATTAAATTATGAAGAAGATTTTGTCAGTATTTTTGTTCATATCAGTTCTGTTTGGCTTTTGCACTATTGCAAACGCTAAATCGGCTTCTCATAAAAAACCTAAAACAAAGCAAAAAATTGAGCTTATAACAAAAGACAAATTTATTTTAGTCGGCGATTTTTACCTTCCCGATGTTAAAACCGACAAGCCTTTAGTTGTTCTTTTGCATTCTTTTGCGCTAAGCGCTTCCAGCTGGAGCGATATTGCGCAAGACTTAAGGAAGAAAGGCTATAACGTTTTAGCTATGGATTTAAGAGGCCACGGCAGAAGTACATACAGCGAAAAATTAAAATTCAAATCAAGATATACTTTTCAGGAGCAGGATTGGCAAAAACTGCCTTCCGATGTTATTGACTCCATAAACTACATTAAAAATAATTATGCGGGAGTTAATACAACAAATGTTATTATCGCAGGTGCGGATATAGGCGCAAATGCGGGTGTTATTGCGGGGACTTTAATGCGTGTACCTCCCGATAAGTTTGTGTTAATATCGCCGATGTATGAATTTAAAGGTCTGAAAATGCCTGTCGGCACGACAAGAATACAAAATTCAAAAATACTTATAATATTATCAAAATCCGATAAAGTCCTTTTTGATTTTAACGTTAAAATTAAACCCGTAATAAAGAAATATGAAAAAGGCGGTCCCGGAATACAGCTAATTAAATTTAATCCTGCTGCCAAAACGGATATTATTAATTTTATCGTTAATTAATATTCAAAATATTTTGTTTGTATTAGAATGGTTGGTATGTTAAAGAATTATTTTATTGAACTTACTGAAAAAGCGATAAATTGCGCTATTGATAATAATGAACTCGGCGAAACAAAAGAGCTTGCATTTGAGCTTGTGTGCGACTGCCCGAAAAACAAAGAGTTTGGCGATTTTGCCATTAACGTTTCAGCGCTTTCAAGAACCGCTAAAATGCCTCCTGCAAAAATTGCGCAAACGGTTGCAAAATATATTGAAAAAGGCGATTTTACACTAAATTGCGTTGCGGGTTTTATTAATTTTAAGCCCGAAAACAGTTTTTTAAATAATATAGTTAAAGAAATTCTTTCCAAGGACAAAAATTATCTTAAAACCGATATAGGAAACGGCGAAAAAGTCAATATAGAATACGTAAGCGCAAATCCTACCGGTCCTTTTCATATAGGGCACGGCAGATGGGCCGCTCTTGGCTCGGCGCTGGCAAATATTATGAAATATTGCGGATATAACGTTTTTCAAGAGTTTTATATAAATGATGCCGGCAGTCAAATTGAGAAATTGGGTAAATCTCTTGAAATCAGAGTTCGTCAGCTTAACGGCGAGCAGATTGATATGCCCGAAGGGCTCTACCCTGGTGAATATCTGATTGAATGCGCAAAAAGATATATCAAAGATAATAAAGGTTTATCCTATGCCGATTTTGCCAAAGCGGATATGCTGAGGCTTCAAAAAGAACTTCTTGAGAAGTTTGGAACTCATTTTGATTTATTCTTTTCCGAATTGGATTTATACAAAAACAATCAAGTTGATTTAGTTTTAGATGCTTTAAAAAAATCGGGTAATATATACGAAAAAGACGGCGCTGTCTGGTTTAAAAGCTCAAAATTCGGCGATGACCAAGACAGGGTTTTAATTAAAACGGACGGTAAAAATACATATTTGACTGCGGACATTGCATATCATAAAAACAAGCTTGATCGTGGTTTTGACCGTTTAATTAATATATGGGGCGCTGATCATCACGGATACATTCCGAGAATGAAAGCTTCAATCGAAGCTTTAGGCTACGACAGCACCAAGCTTGAGGTTATTTTGGGTCAGCTTGTGAATTTAATTCAAGACGGCGAACAACAAAGAATGGGCAAACGAAAAAAAATGGTTACTTTGGATGAGCTTGTTGAGGATGTCGGAGTTGATGCCACAAGATTTTGGATGTTAATGCGCTCAAGTGATACAACAATTGATTTTGATATTGATTTGGCTAAATCTCAAAGTGATAAAAACCCTGTTTTTTATGTTCAGTATGCCTATGCGCGTGCTTGCTCAATTTTAAGAAAAGCAATAGAAAAAAGAATTGACATAGACAATAAAACAGAAATCGAGCCTGTTTTGACTTTTGAGGAAATTTATAATTTTTATAAAAATCCAAACATTCTTCCGATGTTTGACAATATTTCATCCGAACAGCATGAAGCAATCAGACAGTTGATATTAAAACTGGAAGAAGGCAGGGCGCTTTTATATAATGCCGTTAAATACAGAGCGCCTTATATGATATGTAAGTATTTATCAGAACTTGCCAATTCTTTTCATCATTTTTATAACTATACAAGAGTTTTGTCCGATGATAAAAAGGATTGTTTGATGAAACTTTCTCTGGTTAACTGTTTTAGGATTGTAATGTATACAATGCTTAATCTTATCGGCGTTAGTGCTGTTGAAAAAATGTAGTTGATTTTAAATTTTGTTCATGATAACTTTGATATTGTCTGTGCGATTTAATTCAATAAGCAGGGTAATACAAGCAGGCTAAGTTTCAAAATTGAAAATTGAATAAGAAATTTATGTAATGAGGGCTATTAGCTCAGGTAATCGGGGTGGGATACCGACATTCGGGTGAGAGCCGATAAGAATTGATAATTGAATATTTTTTAATGTGTGAGGGCTATTAGCTCAGGTGGCTAGAGCGCACCCCTGATAAGGGTGAGGTCCTTGGTTCGAGTCCAAGATGGCCCATATATAAAAAGAAGTCTGTTGACTTCTTTTTTAGTATGCGCTTTTTGTGATATTATTTATAAAGAGGGTATGATGATGTATATTTAAAGTCCGTTTTGGTCGGAAGTTTTGTAATATTAACTTGGCATATTTGCCTAATAACACTAATACATAGCAGGTCGGAAGTCGTTTGATTATCTCAATTCCAAAACGGTCGAATTGGACTTTTTCTGGATAAAATTTATTGTTAACAATATTTAATAAATAAGCTAAATAAATCAATTTTACCTCGGAAAAACACTTTATTAATTTAACGTTATAAAATTAAGAGAGTAAAATTGAGTATTAATAGTATAAATTATAATCCATATTTATATACGGGTACAAAATCTGTACTAAATTCTTCTCGTACAAATAATTATCATAGAGATAGCAGTTTAAACTTTCAGAATAATGATATGTTTAATTATACTGTCGAAAAGACAAAAACAAATGATTATAATGAAGTTTCCGTAGATTCATTAAGAGATAGTATAAACAAAACAAAGTCCGAACAGGGACTTATCGGAAAACTATGGGATGGTTTTAAAAATTTAACAGGAATTGGTGCTGGTTCACATAAAGCTGAAAAGGCAATAGATAATTATACAAACGGCAAAATTACAAAAGAAGAAATGGAAAAAGCTGTAAACGGGTATCAAGAAGGACAAAAACAGTGCGTTGATATGTTTGCAGATATTGCTTCAGGTATTGCTTCATTCGGTGCATTTTCTTTAGCAACAGGACTTGGTATAGCAGCAGCTCCCTTTACGGGTGGTGCTTCTTTAGGGCTTGTTGCCGCAGGTTTTGCTATAGCAGGCGTTGCAGGTGCTGCCGTAAAAGTTGGAGTCAAAGGAATAGATTCAGCTGTTGGCGGCAGAGAATATGACTCATTAGGATATGACTTGGCAACTGGCGGAATTAATGGTATATTTGCACCCATTACTGCAGGAATTGGTGGCGCTGCAGGAAAAGCTGTTGCCGGCAAGGTCGGTGTGACAGCTATAAGAGAAGGCGGGGAAGTAGTTGTTAAAGAAGCTCTTGAAGGTACTGTAAGAGGCAGTCTTACAAAAACTTTATTAACAACTAATATAAAATATATTGGAGGCTCAATGGGTACAAGGGCTGTAGCTCTTGGTACTGATATGGCAGTTAACGGAGCTATTTCTGGTGGTGTTGATTCTGCAGTAAGATATGTTGCGGGAGATAGCGAAAATAAATCCGTTGAAGGCTTTGCTAAAGAAGTTGCTCAAGGAACAATCGGCGGATTAATATTATCTCCTATTATCGGTGGTGGTATGAGACTAGCCGGAAATGGATTTGGGAAATTAACAAGTAAATTAAGCAATAAATTAGACGATATAAAAATAGGGAAAATTGTAACAGGCGAAAACGGAATTATAAGGGGTGCTGATGAATTAAATGTTGATGATATCGTAACATTATATGCAAATAAATTAAAAACAGTAACGGAGTCAGATATTAATTCCATTATAACTCGTTATTCATCTTCTGATGATCAAGTACTTGCAAGAAAATTACTTGCTCAGTTCGGGCAGTATAGTAATATAGACAGTCTAAATAATTTACAGCAATATTTAGTTGATAACAATATAAAATTAATTGCGCAAGAAAATTCTTCTTCCTTAAGCGATATATTTGCATATCTTTCAAATAAGAAAGCTTTTGGGGAAAATGTGGTAACTCAAGCCGACACTTTAGAAAATGGAATAAAAAATATTATTTCTAATAATG
>CANQAW010000105.1 GCA_947589525.1 Candidatus Gastranaerophilales bacterium | reverse complement strand
TTATAATCCCGCCCGCCGCATATGTCAAGCGCATTTCCCGCGGAATATTTTCTCTTTTTTGCATAAATTTTTTAACCGACGAGCACCGAAAAAACCGCATGTTTTTTCGCACGAAAATTATAAATTTCCGCGCGTTTTCCGGAATTTTCAATTGACGTGTTTTTAAAATATTCGCCCGATTATGAAATAAAAATTTTATCTATCCCTAAAGAAAAAATAATCACAAACGATATAAAAGCTCCAAAAATCGAAGTAATTTCGCAAGATGCAAATTTCAAACCGCTTTCTTATAAAAGAGTTTATATAAAAGATTTACGGGGAAATTTGGTTAAATCTTTCCCGATAAACGTACAAACGAAAATTTATAAAGAAGTTATAGTTGCCAACGATTTAATAGCGTTTGGTCAAAACATAACAAAAGAAAATACAAAATTAGAAAAGAAAGAAATCTCAAGATATATAAATCAAATTTTCACTATTGCACCTGAAAATACAACTGCCAAAAGAAACTTGCAAAAAGGGGATTTGATTTTAACAAACTGCGTTAAATCAAAACCCGTAGTTTTAAAAAATTCCTTGATAAACATTAATTTTATCACAAACAAAGGCATAGAAATTAAAATGCAGGGCAGAGCGCTAAAAGACGGGGCAGTCGGGGAAGTTATACTTGTTAAATCCGATAAATACAACAAAACCTATAGCGCAATCGTAAATTCAACAACAAATGTCACGGTAAGGATATAAAATGAAAAAGATAGTTGCAGCAGTGTTATTTTTAACAATATTAACGGCAAATGCGGAAAGTTTATTTTCGCTGAATGCTTCTCAAAGCACTATGATTGAACCAAAAGCACTGTTTTCTTCGGTAAGAGCAAGAGGAGTCGGGGATTTGGTTTCAATAGTACTGGATGAAGCTCCTCAAATGTCCGATACGGGGGTATATTCAACCGAAAAAGACAACTCCGTGGTTGAGAATTTTACAAACGCATTTAATGTTTTATTTAAATCAAAATTAAAAAATGCGCTGGACGGTGTTGACGGAACTCTTGACGTTTCGGGCGAAACAACTCTCACAAGAAACTTGAGTTTAAGAGATACAATAGTAGCGCAGGTGACACAAGTTCTTCCTAACGGAAACTTGCTTGTTCAAGGCAAAAAAAGCCTTGTAAACCAAAATGAAAGAATAGATATAATAATTTCGGGAATAGTTGACCCGAAGTGGATTAATCAGGCAGGAGAAGTCAATTCATCCAAAGTTGCCAATCTGCAATTTGCAATGAACGGAGCGGGAACTGTTTCTCGAGGTCAAAACGAAGGAATTTTGGACAGAGCAATCAGAACATTATTTTAACGGGATAATAAAGATGACAATAAAAAAAACAATAATATTAACTTTAATCTTATCGCTTTTAATTTTGCCTTTGTATTGCGCAAATGCAATTTCAGAGCAGACTTTAAGAATTAAAGATATAACTCATGTTAAAGGAATAAGAGAAAATCAAGTTGTAGGCTACGGGCTTGTTGTAGGACTTCAAAACACGGGTGACAACTCCCGCCATACTCAAATGACAAGCCAGCAAATGCTTTTATCTTTAGGAACGGTTATTGACCAATCAAACTACATTCAAAAAGGAACTTCAGCTGCCGTTATCGTAACTGCGAACATTCCGCCTTTTGCAAAAGAAGGAGATAAAATAGATGTAACGGTATCGGCTATGGCAGATGCTAAAAGCCTTGCAGGAGGTGTTTTGGTTCAAACTCAATTAAGAGCACCGAACGGAGAAATAGTAGCTATTGCGCAAGGTCCGGTAACAGTAGGCGGTATAAAAGCAAGCCAAGGAGGCTCAAGCGCTTCAAAAGGCATCACCACAACAGGCAGAGTCCCAAACGGAGCTATAATTGAGCGTGATATTTTATCTTCAATAGGAGATGAAACAACTTTAACTTTGATTTTAGACAAAGCCGACTACACAATGGCTTCAAGAATTTCAAAAACTATTTCAACAAGGCTTGCTCCGGCTCATGCGCTGGACGGCGGTGCCGTTGAAATAACAATTCCTTATAAATACAGAAACGACAGAGTTACATTTTTATCCTTGATTGAAAATCAAATAGTCGGGGCGGTATCGGAAAAAGCAAAAGTTATAGTTAATGAAAGAACAGGAACGGTTGTTATCGGAGGAAATACAAAGCTGATGCCTGCGGCAATAGCTCATGGCGGAATAACTGTTACAATAAGAAGCGAAAACGAAATATCACAGCCAAACCCCTTCACTTTTGGGCAAACAGGATACATACAAAATGCACAAATTCAAATAGATGAAAAAGAAGCTTCTTTAATTGAAGTGTCGGCTAATTCAAATTTATCGGATTTAGTAAGCGCCTTAAATAACATAGGAGTCACTCCGATGGATTTAATAGCAATTTTACAGGCTTTATCTCAAGCAGGAAGCTTACAAGCAGAATTAGAGGTGATTTAGTTGAATAATTACATAGGTTCAATAGGAAACAGTTATCTTCAAAACAGCACTGATTTAGCCGAAATTGAAAATATTAAAAGAAGTTCTAAATCGGATAAGGAAAAACTTCAAAAAACAGCACAGGAATTTGAATCAATATTTATTTCAAAAATGCTGACCGTGCTTGATAAAACGGTTGATAAAGAAAATTCATTGTTTCAAGACAGTAAATATATGGATAATTTTAAAACAATCTTTTATAATGATATTGCAAGAACAATTGCAAAAGATCCGTATCACAACTTAGGTATTGCCAAACAGTTATATACACAGCTTGAAAAAACAATTAAGGACTAATTATGGATATTAATAATGACACAAATATATCAAGTTTAATTTCGCATTCAATTTCAAAATTAAACTTAAATACCAAAAAAATTGAACAGCCGAAAATTCAAGCTTCAAAAAATGATGAATTCAAAGAGAAAGAAAGCGTCGTGGTTGAAAATAACGCTAAAATAAAAAAAGTAGATGTTGAAGATATTCAAAAATATGCTGCTTCAATCGGAGAAACTTTAAGCACGGAAGATATAAACTACGGTTTAATTTACGGTAGAAGCGTCATTGCCGACTACAGCATATAAAGGGAGAAAAATGGAATACAAAAAAATAGCCGATACTTATTCTGAAATAAAAGAAAAATTACTTATAAAAAAAGATGCGGTAATTAAAAAAAATCTTGAACTCCTTCAAAAAACAGATGAAGAATTGCTTGTTTTATGTGAACAATTAAAGACTTTTGACATAAAAGAGGCTTTTAAAAATTTTTCTCAAACGGAAAAAATCCACCTAAAAGACCTTGCCAAAGAAATTAAAACTATAGAAAATAATAACGAAATATTAATAAAACACTCTTTAGATGTTATAAATGAGCTAATGTCTGGCATATTAAATATAGCGAAAAAGGATATTCAAACATATAACCAAAAAGGCGAAAACTGCCTTGAGATAGATGATTTAGACACTTCGTCAATCACGGAAGAAGCATAATATAAAAGGATTTATTTTAATGTCACTTAATCAAAGCATGAGTATTTCTACAAGTTCAATGAGAAACTATCAATACGCTCTCTCGATAGTCGCTCATAACATTGCGAACTTAAACACACCGGGATATTACAGACAAAGAGCGGATTTTCAAGAATCCAGATATCATTATGACAATTCAATTTATGGAATTATAAAAGGGCTGAACGGAGCAACCATTGCTTCAATTACAAATTTTATGGATGAAGGCGCTTTAAGAGATGTTATAAATTCTCAAAGCGACGCTTCTTATTACAACACCTTAAACGACGCTCTTTCGGGACTTGAAGATATAGCGGACGCTCTTGGCGACAACGGACTAAATTCAATTCTAAATGATTTTTTTGCTTCGGTTGCAAATTTAGAACAATTTCCCGACGATGTTACGATAAGACAACAATATATCCAATCAGCACAAGATGTATGCGATAAATTCAATGACATTTCAAATAAATTAGATGTTAAAAAGTCCGACATGCTTGAAGAAGCCGAATTTAACGTTGAAAGCATTAATTCTTTATTATCTCAAATAGCTGACGCCAATAAAGCTTATTTAGACAGCGGAGGCTCATCGGGCGCACTATCCGATATTTATTCTTTGGTCGAAGAATTATCTCAATATGCAGACGTTACTACCGATACCAACTCAAACGGAACAATTAACGTCTATATCGGGGGAGTTAAAGCCGTTCAAGGCGCAGGGTTGAATTATACGCTTCAAGCAACAACCGACCCGACGTCAGATACACCTATTCAATTAAGCTTCAAATCTACAATGTCCGACGCTGTTTTAGATAAAGGCATCACGGAAGCTTTCTCAAAAGGTAAACTTAGCGCACAGCTTGAATTTTTAAACGGCACAAATAATTCATACTATAATTACAGCGATATACAGGAATTACTTGATAATGCCGCAAATAAATTTGCTTCCGCCATAAATGATATTCAAACATTCGGAAAAGAAGACGATGCAAAAGTCTTTGCCGCATACATAGTTTCGGACGGAAACGGAAATAATCAGCTTGCAAAAGTAACGCAAGATATGTACGACGAGCTTGTAATGTTTAATACAAAAGACGGCTCGGGAACAATAAACGCTAAAAATATTCAAGTAAATCAATCTATTGTTGATAACCCGAATTATGTTGCGGCAGCAAGAATTGATTTAGCTAAATATACGGATGAAAATGGCGTAGTAAGCGAGGATTGGAAAAATGCCGTAGGTAATTCCGATAATGCTACAGAGCTTTCCGATGTTCAAAACCGAAAATTACTGACCTACGGCGGAATTGATACAACTTTATCAAAATATTTAGCTTCGGTTGCGGGAAAAGTCGGTCAGGATACCGCAGGAATGGGTAATAAGGCTGATTTATACCAAGATATTGCGGATCAGGCACAGAATAATTACGCTAATTTAATCGGAGTAAATCTGGATGAAGAGCTTGCGGATATGATTAAATATCAAAGAGCTTATGAAGCCTCGGCAAGGGTATTTACAACGGTTAACTCAATGTTCGATACAATCTTATCAATGGTTTAAGACTATAAGGAATTTGCTTATGAGAATTGCAACTTCAACAATGATGAATATGGCTACAAGCGGAACAACGAACGCTTATAACAACTATTACGGTATAATTTCCAAAATAATATCGGGAAAGAATTTTACTTCAATGTCGCAAGATGTTGTAGGCGGAACTAAAGTTCTTAAATTAAATGACCAGCTTGCAAAATTAAACGAATATCAAAGCAATATCAAAACCGCCATAAATGAAATGAGCTTTACTTACGACACCTTAAACAACGTAAATGAAGAATTAACAAATATAAATTCTTTAATTGTTCAAGCTTCAAATTCAACTACAACGCCTGACAGCGCCAAAGCTATAGCAGAAGATATTAAAGAAAAAGTTCAAACAATTATTTCCGAAATGAACGCAAAATATCAGGATAATTACATATTTTCGGGCACAAACACTCAAACAAGAACTTATCAGGAAGACGAAGACGGAAATATAGTCTACAAAGGAAGCAGTGTTAAAGCCGAGCAAAGAAACCTTACAATCGCGGAAGGCAAAACTTTTGCTTATAATGTCTCGGGCGACAGTATTTTTGAAAAAGATGCCGACGGAAAAGACTTCTTTTCGGAAATGAAAGAATTAGACGAACTTTTAAACCCTAAGGACGGCAATTTAGACATTGAAAAAATAAGAGCTAAACTTGACGTTGTTAAAAAAGCCCAAGATAATGTTATTCAAACGACCGGCGCAATATCTTCCAAAGTAAGCAAACTTGACACAACTCAAGGAATTAATGATGCGGCTATTTTAACTTTAACCGAAAATAAAAGTGAAATTGAAGATATAGATATTGCAAAACTGGCTTCAGAGCTTGCAAGTGCCAGAAATGCTCTTCAAGCAAGCTATTCCGTAAGCTCTGTCGTATTATCGGGCGCTTCACTTTTAGATTATCTGTAAAAAATTTACCATTGTCGAGCCTTGGAAAATACCCGAGGCTTTTTTATTATTATAAATCCTTATGAATTGTTTTTCTATAAATTCATCCGATTGGCGTATTTTTACAGTTCTTCAAAAGAGTTTACTTTGACCTGCTCGCCCGTAGCTAAATTTTTAACGCTGTAAAAACCTTGGCTGATTTCATCCTCGCCTAAAATCAAAGCACAGCAGGCTGTGGAGGCCAAGAATTACAAATACGCTGTGAGCATATTGCGCACACTCGTCAAGC